>JAGQIY010000845.1 GCA_020430865.1 Myxococcales bacterium | reverse complement strand
GGGTCGTCTCGTTCGTCTACGCGGCAGGTGACTCGGGCGGTGCTCTCGCCGATGCCCTGTGTTGTGTGCGTCCCATCGACAGCGCGTTCGAACCGGCCTGTTTCGCGCGCGACGTCTTCCTCGATGACCTCGTCTCGAGCGTCTTCTCCGTGACCCTCGGTGGACACGAGTACGGCGTCTCGATGGAGTACGCGCTGAACGTCGTCTCGACTCCACCTCGCCAGGCTGAAGACGTCGACTACCGTCGCGGCATCCTCGATGAGTTGATGCGCCGCTCGGAGTTGGTCGAGCGCGTGGGAGAGACCTTCACCAGCGTGGCGCGGCTGAAGCAGCACCTCGAGGACTCGGATCCGTCGAACCCGGTTGAGTCCATTCGGCGTCGCCTCGACCTGCTCGAGGACGTACGCGAGGTGCTGCTCGGGCTGGAAGCGTTCGCCGGTTGCGAGTCTGGGCTGTCGCGTCTCGCGGACTGGGCCAGCGGGCAGCGCGCCCGACCGGAGTTTGCCCGGCTGAAGGAGCTACTCGACTTCGAGGCCAACCTGTCGCTGATGGATCTGCGGGTGCGCGTTGGCGCCGACGGTCGGCTTCGTGGCTTCGAGATCGTGAAGCTGGAGGAGAACGTCAAGAACCGCTTCTACCTCACCCCCATCAAGCGCTGGGCGAACCGCGTTCGCATGTGGTTCAGAGGCTATCGCTTCGGCGAGCACGAGCTTCTTTCCCGCCTGGTCGACTCCGTCTTCGCGGCGTTCGAGGCGGAAGTCGCTTCGATGCTGCAGCTCGAGTTCGATCTCGGGATCTACCTGGGGCAGCTTCAGTTCCGCGCCCGGGCTCAACGCGCCCGGCTCGAGATGTGTTCTGCCCGCCTCTCGGGTGGGGGTGAGGGGAGCCGCATCGAGCGGCTGTTCAATCCGTTGTTGCTCGCGCACGGGGTGGACCCGATTCCGTGCGACATCGAGTTCGGGGGCAGCCGGACGGTGCTGGTGGTCACGGGCCCGAACTCCGGCGGCAAGACGCGACTCCTGCAGTCGCTTGCCTTCGCTCAGCTGCTGGCGGAGGGTGGGTGGTTGGTGCCAGCGGCGAACGCACGCTTGGAGCGCTCAGGTGGCCTGTTCGCCTCGTTGATCGAGGAGCCCGCGGCCGATCAGCGGGAAGGGCGCCTCGGGAGCGAGCTTCTGCGTATCCGCAGGGTATTCGAGCACGCAAGGCCCGGAGCGCTGGTGTTGCTCGACGAGCTCTGCTCCGGCACCAACCCGTCCGAAGGTGAACAGCTGTTCGAACTGGTGGTGGAGCTGTTGTTCGAGCTCAGGCCGCGAGCCTTCGTCACGACACATTTCCTCGAGCTGGCTCAGCGCTTGGAGCGGGAGCTGAAGCCTGATCACCCCGGCGAGCTAGGCTTCCTCCAGGTGGAACTCGATCAGGACACGGTCCCGACGTTCGGATTCGTGCCTGGTGTCGCCAGCACCTCGCTCGCCCGTGAGACCGCGTCGCGCTTGGGGGTGACGCGCGACGAGCTGCTCGGCCTGATCCGCCGCCATCCGGCGCTGCCCGCCGCATCCGATCCGCCGCGCGACGCTGAGCCCGAGAGTGCGCAAGCGGTGAATGCGCCGTTTGATTCCCTGCGGCAGAGCTAGCGAATCAGCCGGTGACGTCGGTGATCGCTGCGACCAGCTGCGGCAGGTTCTTGCTCGTGATGCCCGCGACGTTGATGCGGCCGGAGCGAACCATGTAGACGCCGTGCTTCTGGGTGAGCTGATCGACCTCCTCGGGGGAGAGACCAGTGTACGAGAACATGCCCTTTTGCTTGAGCATGAAGCCGAAGTCGCGCTTCGCACCCGAGGCTTTCAGTGCCTCGACGAGCTTTCCGCGTAGATCGCGGAGGCGCGCGCGCATGCCACTCACCTCCTGCTCCCACAACGTCTTGAGCTCGGGGTTCGTCAGCACCGCTGTCACGAGCGCTCCGCCGTGGCGCGCCGGGTTCGAGTAGTTCGTGCGGATGGCGATCTTGACGTGGCTGAACACTCGGGCCGCCTCGTCGCTGCTCTCGCCAACGAAGGTCAGGGCGCCGACGCGCTCGTTGTAGAGGCTGAAGTTCTTCGAGAACGAGCTCGCGACGAAGAATGGGGCCTGGCCCCTGGCGAAGGTGCGAATGCTTGCCACGTCCTCGTCGAGGCCATCACCGAAGCCCTGATAGGCGGTGTCGAACAGCGTCAGGAAGCCGCGCTCGGCTTGGACCTTCTGGATCTCTTGCCACTGCTCTGGTGTGGGATCGAAGCCCGTCGGGTTGTGGCAGCTCGCGTGCAGCAGGACGAGATCCTGAGCGTCGGCCCTCGCCAGATCCTCGAGCATTCCCTCCAGGTCTATCCCCCTGCGCTCGGCGTCGTAGTAGCGGTAGCTCTTCACTTCGAGCCCCGCCGCCTTGAAGATCGCGTTGTGGTTCGCCCAAGTCGGGTCGCTCAACCAGACCTTGCCTGGACGATGCTTGGCGACGAAGTCTGCCGCGACCCGCAGCGCCCCGGTGCCGCCGGGGGTCTGCGCGGTCATGGCGCGGGCGCCGAGATCCGAGGCGAGCGCACCGAGCAGCAGCTGCCTGACCTCCTTGCCGTAGGTCTCCGGACCGGTGATGGGCAAGTAGCTACGGTCGATGTCTGATTCCGCAAGGATTTTCTCCGCGCGGTGTACGCACTCCAACGAAGGCGTCTTGCCCTCGTCGTTCTTGAA
This sequence comes from Myxococcales bacterium, assembly GCA_020430865.1. The sequence continues at coordinate 3,692 of JAGQIY010000845.1, read as the reverse complement.
CACGCCAACGCCGAGGTTGATCTTGGTATCTCGAGGATCGGCGCGGAAGGCTTCAGTGAGACCGAGGATGGGATCGGCGGGTGCGCTCTCGAGACGTTCGAACATGGCTCTCCTTGGCATCCGGGGAAGCAGTCTTGGATGCGACGGGCGAAATCTGCCCCGCCCGCTCCCGGGGTCAACCGAAGACTGCAGATCGGCCAATTCTGCTGTGCCAACCTGGGCCGGGAGCGAGCCGGGGCCCTTGGAGGGCGGGTCACCTCGCCTGCTCGCTCCGACTCACGGCTCTGGTATGTTGTTTGCTGCATGGGGGCAGCCGCAATCGACCCTGACTCCGAACGGACGGCTCCAAACCCATGACTCGACTCGCTCTGCTCACGGTCCTGAGCCTCGGACTCGCACAGATCACCGCCTGTGGCGGAGACTCCAACGACTCCGCGGGCGGAGCGGGGAGCGCGGGCGTCGCAGGCTCCGCGGCGGCGGGCAGCGCGGGCGGTGCCGGCGGCACCGCCGGGGCAGCTGGCGTCGGCGGGAGCGGCGGCGTCGGCGGTACCCTGAGTGCCACGCGGAAATGTGGCGATGGAGAGCCGTGCTCTGTTGGCGCCAGCTGCGCCTACAGCGGCATCGAGAGTGGGGTCCGCTGCGAGTGCGACGCCAGCAGGCATTTCCTGTGCGACGCTTGGTCGAGCGCAGGAGCGCCGCCCTTCGAGGCGTGCAACGAGAACACCCGGGAGCCGGGCGCTGGTGGTGGCTCGGGAGAACCCTTCAGCTGCAGTCATACGAATGGCTATTGCACCCGCACCTGCAGCGAAGGCAGCTGTACGGTCACCTGCGAAGGCAGCGGTCCAGCGGAGCCGGAGCCGGGCATGGAGTGCGCGGCGAGCTACTGCGATCAGGACTACTGGGGGTGGGGCGGCTGTGAGATGGCGGACGGCGACTCCTGCAACTACCAGCTCGACTGTGGTGGGCCCGGGGTGGTCACCTCCATCGAGGGCTCCTGCGAATAGGGTCAACGGGGTTCGAGGATGACCACCGGAATCACACGCTCGGTCCAGCTCTGGTAGTCGCCGAAGTCGGCATACATCTCGAGCAGTCGTGGCCAAAGCTCGGCGCGCTCCTCCGCGCTCGCCGTGCGAGCCTCGAGCTCTAGGATTTCCTTGCGGATTTGTACCTCGCACTCCGGATTGGCTTGCAGGTTCAAGTACCACTGTGGGTGCCTGGGTAGCCCACCCTGGGACGCGACGACGACGACTCGCTCCCCGTCGCGCAGGTAGAGGAGCGGCGTGGTGCGTGGTTGCCCGGACTTGCGCCCCACGGTGGTCAGCAAGCAAACGGGCGCGCCCCTCAGGAAGCGTCCACCGACTCGCCCTCCAGACTTGCGATACACCCAGGTGTTGGCCTGGGACATCCAGCGCATGATGCGGGGCACGAGGGGCGAGTCGAGGCCGTTGGGTCGAGGCTTGGGCATGGTCTTCGTCTTCGTTCTTAGACTTCCGTCAGGCCGGGCAGCAAGCGTGCGCGGACGCGTTGGGCCACCTCCGGAGTGCAGTAACGGGAGACGTCTTCCCCCGCGAGCACGAGCTCCTTCAAGCGGCTGCTGCTGACGTCGCTCAGGTCTGGCTCGGCAGCGAGCAGCACGGTGGCGATCTCCGGAGCCAGTCGGCGGTTCTCAGCGGCCATGTCGGTTTCGTAGGCTGCGTCCGACGCGCCCCGGATACCCCGCACCAGGACATTGGCGCAGATGCGCCGAGCGTAGTCGACGACCAGCCCGCGCGTGTGTCCAGAGCTGACGTTGGGAAGCGGGCCCAGCACCTCCTCCAGCATCTCGAGGCGCTCGTGGACGCTGAACGTGGCCTGCTTGTCCGGGTTGTCCGCAACGAGCACGCGAACGTGAGTGAACAGCCGCGCAGCCTGCTGTACCACCGAGCGGTGCCCCTCGGTGATCGGATCGAACGTTCCCGCGTAGACGGCGATCGTCATGGCGTGTCCATGGTACGTCGATGATCGGCGTCAGCGGTAGGCTTCCACCAGAGCGTCGATGGCCGCGACGCGCGTCCTTCGGCCGGACACGTCTAGAGCACCCTGAGCAGCTCATCGAAGACCTCGCCAACCGGGGCGTTCAGCGTCAGTGCTGCGTGCTCGTGGCCTCGGGTGTCTCCCAAGTTGACTATGGCGACTGGCTTGCCTTCCTGAGCCGCGCGGCGCACGAAGCGGAAGCCGGAGAAGACGACCAGGGACGATCCTGCGACGAGCAAGCCATCCGCTGCGTCGAAGAGCCCCCAAGCGCGATCCACGACGGGCCGAGGGACTCCCTCTCCGAAGAACACCACGTTGGGCTTCAGCACCCCTCCGCATCGCTCACAAGCGGCCAGCTGGAAGCCCTCGACCTCGCCCAGCCCCAGCTCGGCGTCACCGTCTGGTGCGAGCTCCACCCGGCGCGCATCCCAGCCGGGATTCAGCTCGAGCAGCCGCTCCTGTAAGCGGTCACGGCACGAGAGGTCGCCGCATCCAAGGCAACGCACTTCGGCCAGCGCACCATGCAGCTCGACCAGCTCGCGCCCGCCGGCTTTGGTGTGGAGCCGGTCCACGTTCTGCGTGATGACCCCGGTGACCTTGCCCCGTCTCTCCAGCTCGGCGAGCGCGCTGTGGGTCCGGTTCGGTGATGCCTCACGGAAACGTGGCCAGCCGATCACGCTCCGCGCCCAGTACCGCTGGCGTCCCGCGACACTGCTCGTGAACTCCTTGTACTGGATGGGATTCCGAGCCCGCCGCGCCGTCTCGGGACCGCGGTAGTCCGGGATCCCGCTCTCCGTGCTGACGCCCGCACCCGTGAGCACGGTCCAGCGACCTCGTCCCATCAGGTCAGCGAGTCGTCGAACGTGATCGGCGCCGACCCGGCCGCTGGTCGTGGAGGCGAAACCGGCCTGCATGGGAGTGGCATAGGACAGTGCACGTCGGAGGACCAGCCGACCTCTCGCTCTCGGTGACGACCGCTCCCCAGAGTGTGTGATTCTACTGGCACTTCTGGATTCCGGGAGCTAAGGCTCCGACCCACAGAGACGCCGAGGTCTTGCTTCGGTGTCCGGCGATGAAGCTACCCCTCCCGGCGACGCTCTCCTCGAGCGTGTCGCGAGCTGGCGAGTAGGCCGCCGTCCCTTCCGATTGGAGGAGTTCCATGCAGCTCTGGTCTGCCTTGTTCACCCTGGTCCTGGTGCTCGATCCGCTGGGCAACCTGCCCGTCTGCGTTTCCCTGATGAAGTCGGTCCCCGAGGGGCGTCGCCGCCGAGTCCTCGCGCGTGAAGCGCTCGTGGCGCTCGTCGCCTTGCTGCTATTTCTGTTCTTCGGTCCCCAGCTGCTGTCCTTGATGGGGGTGAGCGGTCCAGCGGTGCGCATCGGTGGTGGCGTCATCTTCTTCCTGCTCGCCCTGCGCATGATCTTCCCCGACCTCGGGGCGATCACGGGAGACGCCGAGGACCTCGAGCGCGAACCCTTCGTGGTGCCGATCGCCATTCCCTTGATGGCTGGGCCCTCTGCGCTGGCGTCAGTGACGCTGCTCTCCAACACCCACCCAGGGCAGGTGTGGATGTGGCTGGGAGCCGTGATTGGTGCGTGGGCCATCGCGTCCGTCGTGCTGCTGTTCGCGCCTGACGTGCATCGGCTGATCGGACACCGGGGTGAGCTGGTGACGCAGCGTC
>JAGQIY010000085.1 GCA_020430865.1 Myxococcales bacterium | reverse complement strand
CCAGGTGCTGAACCCGCAAGACGGCAGCTTCGACTTCCAGCCGGGGCCGGTGTTCACCCACGTCTTGCTGGCCGACGAGATCAACCGCGCTTCCCCGCGGACTCAATCCGCGCTGCTCGAGGCGATGAACGAAGACCAGGTGACGACGGACGGCGTCACGCGGAAGCTCCCTCACCCCTTCTTCGTGATCGCGACGCAGAATCCGGTGGATTTTCAGGGTACCTATCCCCTCCCCAAGGCTCAGCTCGACCGCTTCGTGCTGCGCTTTGGACTCGGCTATCCGTCGTTCGACGAGGAGCTGGCCATGCTCAGCGACCGCAAGCGCAGCGACCCGATGCAGCAACTCACACCGCTCGGAAACATCGAGCTCTTGCTGCAGCTCCAGCGGGCCGCCCGGGAGATCGAGGTGACGGCCAGCGTGAGTCGCTACCTCCTGGCGCTCGTGCGCGCGACCCGCGAGCGTCCAGAGCTGACCCTGGGAGTGAGCCCGCGCGGTGCCCTGTCGCTAACTCGAGCGGCGCAGGCGCACGCCCTGCTCCAAGGCCGCGCCTACGTCACCCCGGACGATGTCCAGGCGCTCGTCGAGCCGGTATTGAGCCATCGCGTGCTGCTGAGCCGTGACAGCCGCTTCGGCGGCAGCGACGCCGTGGGGATCTTGAAGGAGGTGGTCCTCCAAGTCCCGGTTCCGACGTGAACCTGGCGCGCCTGAACCACATCCTGATCCCGTCGACCAAGGAGGGACGGGATCGGGTGCGATCGCGTTGGGCCGTGCGAGTGTTCCGACCTCTCACCTGGTTCGGTGAGGCGACGACCCGCGAGGGGCGCTTGTTGACGCTCCTGGTGATGGCGTTCGCCCTGGCCAGCGTGGACGTGCAATCGACTCAGGTGTTCTTGCTCTGGGTCGCGCTCTTCGGCTTGCTGCTGGCGAGCCTGTTCGGTCGCAGGTTCTTTCGTTTGAGTTCCGTGCGGTTACAGGCTCACTGCGCGCCGCGGGTGACCGAGGGCGAGGCCCTGGAGATCCGCCTCGCCATCAGCAATCCAGGCGAGCAGCAACACCAGGCGCTGCGCGTCACGGGCCCCTTCTTGCCCTGGGATGGCGCCTGGGTCAGCCCCGCGCCGCGCATCGCGGAGCTGAACCCCGGCGCCACCGTGGAGCGCACGACCCACGCAACCTTCATCGAGCGGGGCGAGCACCACCTCGACGTGTTTCACGCCGCCTCGCTGGTGCCTCTGGGTCTGGCCCTGGGGCCGAGCGTGGAGAGCGAGGGCTGTCGGTTCACCGTGCTGCCTCGCCCGGTCAAGCTCACGTCCCTCGCTCTGAGCCGCGCCGCTCAGGATGCCGGCGCCAAGCTCGGCGCGAAGGCCAGCCGAGGTCGCGGCGCGGGGCTCGAGCTGCTCGGGGTGCGCGGCTATCGCCCCGGGGATCCGGTGCGCGACCTCCACGTCCGCACCTGGGCGCGCACTGGGAAACCCCACGTGCGAGAGTACCAGCCGACCTACGAAGGCCGATACCTGCTGGTACTGGACGCGGCGGGCGCTCGAGACGAACCCGGCTTCGAGGGCAGCATCCGCCTTGCCGCGGGGATCTGCAGTCTGTGGACGGATCAGGGGCAGATCTGCGACCTGGCGATCAGTGGAGAGTCGGGGGTCGTGTACGGCATCGGCTCCTACCGGGAGTCTCTCACCGCCGCCCTGGACCGCCTCGCCCGCGTCGCGCCGAACAGCCTGCCCGTAGAAGACGTCCTCGAGCGCATCTCGAGCCTGCTCAGCGACGAGGTCGAGGCGCTGGTCGTCGTGACCTCGTCCAGCGAGCGTCGCCAGCGCATTGCAGGGAGACTCGCGAGGCTCGGCCTTGCCTCTCGGACCCTGTGCGTGGTCAAGCGCAAGAGCACCCCGGAAGCCGACGAGCTCCTCGCCGCCGACCTGCTGAACGGCCAGGAGCTCGCGCTATGAATCGCTGGGCCTCCCTGTCGCTCACGCTGGTCGCGCTGACCGCGCTGCTCGTCGGCCCCATCCCCCTCCTGGCGCTGCTTCCCCTGGGGCTCGCGCTCGTGCATCTCGCGCTCCAACGCGTGGTCAAGCTGAGCGCCGGCTCGGAGTTCATGCTCGGCCTCAGCCTGTTCGCGCTGTGCGTGGTGATCGGCGTCAACGTCGATCTGATGCCGGCCCCCATCGGCGACGCACCGATTCCGCGCGGATGGGCGACCTTCGGGTACGCCCTGCTGGTGCTGGCCGCGCTGAGGCTATGGATCGAAGCGCCGCGCGGGGGCGCTTCGCTGACGCTCGGCCTCGCCCTGGTGTCGTTCGCCGTGTGGGGCGGCAAGAACAGCGGGCTGTTCTATCCGCTGGCCATCGTCAGCTTCCTGGCCAGCGCCGCGCTCGCGATGCGTGCTGCGGACCCCGGTCGGCCACGCCTGCGGGCTCTCGGGCGACGCCATGTGTCTCAGATCGCCGCAGCACTCGTGCTCGCGCTGACCTCGGCTTCGGTCGCGGCGCTCACCTTGCCGCCTCTCCACAGCTGGGTGGTCGAGCGGGTGATGCGAGGCCTGCCGAAGAAGAGCGGCTTCACCTCGTTCATGTGGCTAGGCTCGATGAAGGGCATGCTGCAGTCGGACCGCATCGTGATGCGCGTGCGCGGCGCGAAGACCAACTACCTGCGCGGCATCCTGTACGTCGAGTACACCCGAGGCGCGTGGACACGACGCTCCGACGAACATCAGGTGCGGCCGGTACCCCGAACGCTCCCACCAGCCAGCGGCGTGACGGAGATCGAGATCGTGCGCGACGGGCCGCGCTACTTCACGCCCCTCGAGACGAACGAACTCGCGGCTTCGACCGGCTTCGTGACCTTCGACGACGGCGGGATCTATGAGCCCGTGGCGGGCGACCCTGCGAAGCGACTGTGGTTCAACACCTGGAAGACTCCGCCCAAGAGCCCTCGAACTCCGGCCAGGGAGTTCCCTGTGGATATGGAGCTCACCCTGCCCGGGCGGCTGGTCGCGCCGCTCCAGCGGCTCGCGCGATCCTGGACCCAGGGAGTCGACTCCCCCAGAAAGAAGCTCGAAGCTCTCGCGCTCCATCTTCGCGCCGAGTACACCTACAGCCTCGACTTCGAGCGCCCGGATCACGAAGATCCCGTGATCGACTT
>JAGQIY010000844.1 GCA_020430865.1 Myxococcales bacterium | reverse complement strand
CTGCGCTCGACGTCATCACCGGCTCTCGGCATGAGACGTCTGTCGAACGTCTCACGGCTCAGCTGCGGGGCGAAGCCCCGTCTGCTGCAGCCGGTTGTTGTGCTGCCGAGCGAGTCGTAACGTGGCCCGAAGTCGGGTCAGCGGTCTCAGGCAGTTGGTGTCACTCAGGCGAGGACGCCGTCGCTGTATCCATCCGAAATGAAATGGGCATCTCTTGGCTCGATCTCGCGCGGTCGAGCACCGCAACCAGTTCCGTGGCGGACGCAGGCAGGTTCGCGATGGCGTGTTGGTCACAGTCCGACTCACAGGTGACGCGCCACCCTTCCTGACGTTCCAGGATGTGGCGCAGGGCGTTCAGGAAGCGATCCCAGTCAGTGTCGCTGCGCGCGGCGGTGTTGGCGTGATGTGCCGCGACGATCACGGTCCACGCGGCACGGCTCTCGGACCCGGTCCACCCCTCAAGGTGAGTGTAGACAGCGGAAGCGATTGCACGCTCTCCGACCGGAGTGTCATGCACGAACACGATCTCCCGCTCATCAGGACCGAAGGCAGTCTGGTGCTGGCGCACTTGGATCCCCTCCCCCACCACGAGACATGGGATTAGAACGTCGAAGACGTCGAACATGGCTGCAACGCGGAGTCTTTGGTCTGCACAACGTCTCAGCGCTCACCTGCAAGCGCGTAAGGGAGGCCCGAAGGGCCGACCGTCGCGATTGTCAGGTGCAGCGCGTTGTTAGCCAGCCTCTCCACCGGGGTCGTCGAGATCATCCAGTTCCTCTTCGGGCCAACGTTCGACGAAGTCCGCAACGTCGCTGTAGGCCTCGGTCCACGGCCAAGTCGGGTCTGTTTCGGCATGCCAGTGAGATGCACCCAGTATACAGGCCCGCTGGCCGTGCGGGGACACACGAGCACGTCATCGCGCCCCGGTCGTTGTGCCCGGATGATGCGCTCCACGTTGTGGAGGTGATGGGCGGGACACAACTCTCGCGTGAGTTCACGCTCGAGGACCACCGCAGTCGTCCCCCAGACTTCGGTCCAATGCTCTGGCCAGGCTGGCGTGACCTCGGATAAGCAGGGAGCCCCGATGTTGCAGTCGCAAGGGACGCCGTCAAGGGAGTACGCCCGGGCCACCTCGGTGCGAGTCCCAGAGCCCCCGCAGATCGCACACTCGCGGTTGAACGCCTGGTAGTCACGATAACCAGTGATCCAGGCGCGAAACGCGTCGTCAGGTGCGACCGGTGCGCTGTGAACTGGATCGCCCCTAAGCGCGGCGTCGCGACCGGCCCCATACGACTCGTCGATGTGCTGCTCGTGGCGCATGCGCGGTCTGGCTAACGTCTCACGGTTGAGCTGCAAGCGCGAGAGGAAGGAGGCGCAGCCTCCGCCCGAGCGCGATTGTCTGCTGCAAGCGGTTGTTGGCCTGCGGTCATTCCGCGTCAGGGTACGCGCCAGCGACCGGTGTCGTGGTCTACGTTGGACGTAGAAGGTGCGTGCGCCAGATCGATG
>JAGQIY010000843.1 GCA_020430865.1 Myxococcales bacterium | reverse complement strand
CGAGTAGTAGAGGTCATTGCGACCGTCCGCAGGACACGCTGGCGTGACGCCGAAGATGTCGTCTGCCACCGAGAGCACCGCGACGTCGTCGCCTTCCTTGAGCGGGTAGTCGAAGGGGTAGGTGTTGACGAAATCTTCGAGCTTCGCGACGTACTCGCCGATGTACGACGTAGCGAAGTTCTCTCCGTCGTTGGTGAAGTCGAACTTGCCCTGCTCTCCGGTGCCGATGGTGTTCGCAGGGTCGCGGATTTCCGCATAGTTGATGCCCTGCATCTCGCAGACCTCGTTGGCCCACTTCGCTGGCGCCTCGACCAACGTTAGATCGCCAACCTGGCGCTGCAGGTCCACGCCGAACCGTAGCTCGATGGCACGCCGTGCGATGAAGGCGAGCTTTTTTGCGCGAGCGAGGGCCGTCTCGTAGCGATGGAGGCGCGTGTTGTAGATGCGGCGGGTGGCGGTGTTGACGAACTGCGGGTCAACGCCGTCCTCCCCGGCCCAGCCAGACCAGTCGATGCGGGACTTGGCGCGGGCTGCGCGTTTTTGGGAGGAGCGCAGGTTGTCGGTGGATTCGTTGAGGTCGTTCGCGGCGAGTTGGACGTCTTCCACAGCGGCCTGCGTGCGATCGACGGCGTGCATGGCTGCCACCTGCTGGTCCAGGATTTGCCGTCTGGCGTCGTTCTCGGTGACCTCCCGGTCTGCTTGGAGCGCTTGACGTTCCAGCGCCGCTGCTGCCAGGAATCCCACGGCCGCTCCGGCCTGCAGGCCTTTTCCGAGGACGTTCGGAGAATCGAAGCTCGTCGCCGAAGCCAGCGCGCTGGCTGCTTGAGCGAGCCCGTTCGCTACCGCCGCTAGCTGGCGGTACGTGTTGGCTTCCAGCTGCGCGTCCTTGGAGGCCTCGATGTATCCAATCTGCTTGAGTGCCGAGGAGAACTCCACGTAGGAGTTGGCGACTTGGCGGAGCCCACGCCGGATCCGAACCAGCGCCTCGTACTGGTTAGAGAGTTCGCTCAGGTAGTTCCCGCCAATCCCGGTCCCTGGCAGGGGCTTTCCCTTCTGGAAATTCTCCACCAGCGCAGCTGGAGCCGGAGCGAAGACGAGCTGGTCGACCACCTTGTTGATGCCCTTCCCGTAGCACGCAATCACCGCACCCATCTTGAAGGTGTTGTGCGTGGGGCCGTTGATGATCTCCAGCATCTGCTCCTGGGTCAGATCATCACAGTTGATGCCAGCGTCGGCCTGTACCGAACTCGCGAAGCAGGCGAGCTCCACAGCGTCAGCGATGTTCCGCGCGGTAAGCGGATACTGGAACGGCGTGGAGGGGCTGTAGTCGTCGTTGTCGAACGAGCTTCCGTTCCTGAGGTCGAACAGCATCTGGGTCTGCTCGGCGGCCGTGCCATCGGCGCTGCGGACGAGCTTGGCAACTTCGCCCCCGGAGACAAGGACGTTGTCCTTCGGGAGCCGACCCTCCGTCATGAAGCCCTGGTTTGCCTTGAGGCTCGACCACTCGGATACGAAGTCCGTTGAGTTCGACACGTCGCAGAAGGCCCGCCAGACCAGGTACTTATACTTGTCGTCCCCTTCGTATGACTTGGTGCAGAAGGGCTCGTCGTCAGGCGGCTCTGCCCAGGCGTCTGCCATGGCCTTCTGGTACGTGGCGCTCGCAGGGTGGAAGGGTGCTGCGTTGGCCGAGCTTCCCCCGGCCCAGCCGCTGTTGCCACCCAAGGTGGTCACCTGCTCGTCGGGGAGGTTCCGCTGCGATTCAGGAGGAGGCGCGCAGTAGATCATCTGCGGGTCGACGCCGCCGCCCCAAACGCGAGTCGCGGACGGCGCCCATCCAAATGGGCCCGCTCCCCAACCGCCCCTGAGCTGGAAGCGTTTGCCGAAGGGCAGGTTATCGGGAAGGAAAGCGTTGAAGTTAACCGGGCGGCCTGAGTAGAGCGTTGCCAGCGGCGAGTCGAAGCGATTGTTCAGCTGCACGCACACGCTGTTCGGACGGCGATCTTTCTTCCCGGCTTGTGAGCAATGTTGGAGCCAGAGCGGGTCCGTAGCGGGGCCGTCGATGCTGCAGTTTCCGCGATCGTTGGTGGGGACGATGACGGTGCCGGTGCTCATG
>JAGQIY010000842.1 GCA_020430865.1 Myxococcales bacterium | reverse complement strand
CCACATTTCCCGGCGGTTATTCGAGCGACGCCTCGCCGACGGAGAGCAGCTGATCGGGAAGAAGATCGGCGTGACCTCCAAGGCGGTGCAGAACATGCTCGATGTGCACCAGCCGGACTTTGGCTACCTCACGGACGTGATGCGCTTCGATGATGGCGCCGAAATGCCCGTCAGCAAGCAGCTGATCCAGCCGCGCGCCGAGGGTGAGATCGCCTTCATCCTCAAGCAGGATCTGGTCGGCCCGGGGATCACCCCCGAGCAGGTGGTTTCGGCCACCGAGAGCATCCACCCCTGCTTCGAGGTGGTGGATAGCCGCATCGAGGGCTGGAAGATCAAGATCCAGGACACCATCAGCGACAACGCCTCGAGCGGCTTGTTCTTGATGGGCGAGGGCAAGTCGCCCACGGGCTTCGACTTCTTCAGCTGCGGCATGGTGGTGGAGAAGAACGGCGCCGTGATCAGCACCGGCGCTGGTGCCGCGGCTCTGGACTCCCCGCTGATCTGTGTCGCCTGGCTCGCCAACACCCTGGGCGCCTACGGTATCGCGCTGAAGGCGGGAGAGGTGGTGCTCTCGGGGTCTCTGGTCCCGCTGGAGCCCGTCGTGGCTGGCGACGTGATGAAGGTGACCGTCGGCGGGCTCGGAACCGCCGAGGTGCGCTTCACCTGAACTCAGGGCAACCTCTGACTTCGGATTTACCGTGAAGAAACTTACATGATCAAGGCAGCAATCATCGGCTCGGGCAACATCGGCACGGATTTGCTCTACAAGGCCAAGCGCAGCGAGTGGATCGACCCGGTGTGGGTCGTAGGCATCGACCCCGACAGCGATGGGCTGAAGAAGGCGCGAGAGCTCGGCTGCAAGACGACTCACGAAGGGGTCGATGGCCTGCTCCCGCACCTCGCAGCGGACGGTATCCAGATCGCCTTCGATGCCACGAGCGCGTACGCCCACCGAGACAATGCGAAGAAGCTGGCTGCTCAGGGCGTGCTGATGATTGACCTCACTCCCGCGGCGATCGGGCCGTACTGCGTGCCTCCGGTGAACCTGAAGGACCACGCGGGCTCTGGCGAGATGAACGTGAACATGGTGACCTGCGGCGGCCAGGCCACGATCCCGATGGTCTACGCCGTGAGTCGCGTGCAGCCGGTCGACTACGCGGAGATCGTCGCCACGGTGGCCTCGAGGAGCGCTGGCCCCGGTACGCGCAAGAACATCGACGAGTTCACCCGCACGACCGCTGGCGGCGTGGAGAAGGTCGGCGGCGCCAGGAAGGGCAAGGCGATCATCATCTTGAACCCGGCGGATCCGCCGCTCATCATGCGGGACACGATTCACTGCCTGACGGAAACGGAGCCCGATCGCGAAGCCATCGAGCGCTCGGTGAAGGAGATGGTCGCCGAGGTGCAGCGCTACGTCCCCGGCTACACCCTGAAGAACGGCCCCGTGTTCGACGGCAAGCGCGTCAGCGTGTTCATGGAGGTCGAAGGCCTCGGCGACTACTTGCCGAAGTACGCCGGCAACCTGGACATCATGACCGCCGCGGGTTTGCGCACCGCGGAGATGTTCGCCGAAGAGATCTCTAGCGGAAAGTTCAGCCTGAAGCCCACGGAGCTCGCGCTGTGAGCGCAGGAGGCAACATGAGCGATCTCAAAGGTAAACGCGTCAGGCTCCACGACATGTGTCTGCGCGACGGCATGCACGCGAAGCAGCACCAGATCAGCGTCGAGCAGATGGTGAAGATCGCCTGCGCCCTCGACGCAGCCGGCGTACCGTTGATCGAGATCACCCATGGCGACGGACTCGGCGGTGCGAGCGTGAACTACGGCTTCCCTGCGCACACGGACTCGGAGTACCTGAGCGCGGTGATCCCGAAGCTCGAGCAGGCGAAGGTCTCGGCGCTCCTGCTCCCGGGGATCGGCACCGTGGATGAGCTGCGAATGGCCAAAGATTTGGGGGTGAGCACCATCCGCGTGGCAACTCACTGCACCGAAGCCGACGTCAGCGAGCAGCACATCGGGCTCTCCGCGAAGCTCGGTCT
>JAGQIY010000841.1 GCA_020430865.1 Myxococcales bacterium | reverse complement strand
TCAGGTCGTCGCGAGCGAGGCCGAGGCGACCATCGACGAGTGCCGCGCGGTGCTGCTCCGCGCCTTCGATCGCATGATGACCGCGGTGCGCGCGGGGGAGGCCATCCCCATCGACGCGCGGGTGAAGTACCGCTACGAGTCGGGCATCGTCGCCACGAAGTGCATGGGCGTCGTGGATCAGCTGATGAGCGCCAGCGGCGGTCGCGCGATCTTCCACGGCTCGCCCATCCAGCGTTACTTCCTCGACGTTCACTGCGCCCGGGCGCACTACGCCAACAACCCGGACAAGCCGGGGCGCAACTACGGCGGGGTGCAGCTCGGCCAGAAGACCACGGACTTCTTCATCTGAGAGAGACCGCGAGGAAACGATGAAGGGTGTCACGCAGCTCGGCTACATGGGCTTCGAGGTGAAGAGCCTCGAGGTCTGGGAGAAGTTCACGACCGAGGTCCTGGGGCTCGGGGTTCGCGAGCGCGACCCGGACGGCTCCCTGCGGCTCTGCCTCGATGGCTACAAGCAGCGCTTCTTCATCAGCGAGGGGCCGGCGAACGACGTCAACGTGTTCGGCTGGGAGGTGGCGGACGACGCTGCGCTGGCGGAGGTGGTCGCTCGTCTCGAAGGGGCGGGGGTGAGGGTCACGCCGGGGAGCGCCGAAGAGGCCGCGAAGCGCAGCGTGGCGCAGCTGGTCAGGTTCGAGGATCCGAGCGGCAACCCACTGGAGCTCTATTTCGGCGCCGAGCGCGCGGCAGAGCCGTTCGTGTCCAGCGTCGTGCAGGGCGGCTTCGTAGCCGAGGAGCAGGGCCTCGGGCACTGCGTGGTCAGCGCCCGGGACAAGGACGAGGCGACGCGCTTCTACGCTGAGGTGCTGGGATTCAAGCTCAGCGACCACATCCGCTGTACCTTCTACGGTTTCCCTGTGGATCTATCGTTCTTCCACGCCAACGCCCGGCACCACAGCCTGGCGTTCGGAGGACCTCAGAAGAAGCGCATCCACCACTTCATGCTGGAAGCGAAGCACATGGATGAAGTCGGTCTGTGCTTCGACCGCGCCTTGAAGGCCGGTGTGCCGATCATGCAGACCCTGGGTCGCCACCCGAACGACCGCATGTTCTCCTTCTACGCGAAGACGCCCAGCGGCTTTCAGTTCGAGTTCGGCTGGGGCGGTCGCCAGGTGGACGACGCGACCTGGGAGCCGACGGAGTACCACTGCATCAGCGAGTGGGGCCATCACCCGCCGATCGCCTTCGCGCCGCCGAAACCCAAGAGCTGAGCGCCGGTGGAGCCTGGCCGAGTCAGAGGAATGTCAGTCGAATGCCTACTGAAGAGCAACTCAAGGTAGTTCCCGAGGGAAAATACGCGGACGTCGGTGATGGCCTCAGGATGCACTACCACGAAGCCGGGCCAGACAGCGGTCGCGTGCTGCTGTGGATCCACGGCAGCGGACCCGGCGCGAGCGGCTACTCGAATTTCAAGCGCAACTATCCGTACTTCGCCGAGCGTGGCTACCGTTGCCTCGTCGCCGACACGCTGGGTTACGGCTACTCGAGCATGCCCGAGGATGGCGACTACTCGTCAGCCTATCTCGCGGGGAAATACAAGAAGCTGCTCGAGGCAGCGGGCGCCGAGAGAGCGTGCGTGATCGGCAACTCCCAGGGCGGGAACCTCTCGATCCAGCTGGCGCTGGATTTCCCTGAGACGGTGGAGCGCCTGGTGCTGATGGCGCCCGGAGGCCTCGAGCAGCGCGAGGTCTACATGGAGATGGAAGGCATCCAGGCGATGATGAAGTCCTTCTTCGCGAAGGAGGGCATCACCCGCGAAGGCATGCGCAACACCTTCAAGCTGCAGCTCTTCGACGAGAAGCTGATCACCGACGAGATCATCGAAGAGCGCTTCCAGATCGCTCAGACGCAGCCCAAGACGGTGATCGCGAAGATGAAGGTTGCCTACCTGGCCGAGCGCTTGAAG
>JAGQIY010000840.1 GCA_020430865.1 Myxococcales bacterium | reverse complement strand
GCAGCCTCACCCACGCCTTGGCTGCCATCCTCCAGAGTCGCGATCACGACTCCGTTGTTGGCGACGACCTGGGCGCCGCCAGCGATGCCAAACGCTTCTCGCATGGGTATGTCGAGACGTCGCCAACGCAGGCTGCGGATCCGGTGCATGCGCTGCTCATCGCACGAGGCCAGGCTCGAGGGCGAGTGTTTCGGGAGTGTCTCAGGTTGCCGCGGGCAAACAGCCGTTTGGCGAAGAATCCCTCATATTCCCGTGCGGCTATCTTGGCTCGGTGGCGCTCGAGCGGCGCACCCGGGCTACACCCGACGCCCCGCGGTCGCGTTCGTCCCCCGGCAGGTCCCGATAGCGGAGTCCACTGGCTCGTGGTCTAATTGGCCATGGCTTTTCGATTTCGGGTGTCGCGCCCCCTGCTCGGGGCGCTGGTGTCGATGTGTGCGGTTGGCGCGGTCGCTGCGTGTAGCGCGAGCTCTGGCGACAACAGCGGGGTCACCGGTGGCACTGGTGGGAGCGCCGCCAGCGGCGGCTCCGGCGGTGCGAACGGTGGCAACGGTGGGACTGCCGCTACTGGCAACACCAGCTTCGGGGGTTCTGGCGGACTGCTGGATGGCGGCAACAACGGGGGCAGTGGCGGCTTCGATCCCGACGCTGACACCTGCGCGGGCGAAGTGACTCAAGGCGAGCGCAAGCCCCTCGACATGTACATCATGATGGACCTCTCGGGGTCGATGGACGTCGAAGCCGCGGCGGGCGTGACCAAGTGGAGCGCGGTCCGTCAAGCGATGTCGGGTTTCATCCAGGACTCCGCGAGCGAAGGCATCGGGGTCGGTATTCAGTACTTCCCGTTGTTGACGGCCGGGGGTGCGTGGGAGTGTCGCACCAACTCGGATTGCGGAACCGCCGGACCTTGTCTCATCAAGGCGTGTCAGCCCTTCCTCGGCGGGCTCGATTTCTGCACCTCCAACCTCAACTGCGGCCTCGGGCAGCAGTGTCAGCCGATCGGAAGGTGCTCTGGAGACGACTCGTACGTCTGCGGACCCGTGGGTGGCTCGTGCGACACCTTGGGGTCGTGCGATGCAGCGGACTCGATCTGCAACGAACCCGACTCCTGTCTGGTCGGTGACTATCAAGCGCCGGACGTCGAGATCGCACAGCTCCCCGGCAACGCGACCCCCCTCGTCACGTCCCTCAACGCGCAGTCGCCGCGTGGAAACACTCCAACCGGACCAGCGCTGCAGGGCGCCATCCAGCACGCGCAGGAGTGGGCCAACGGCAACGCAGGACACAGCGTGATCACCGTGCTGGTGACGGACGGTACGCCCACCGCGTGCAATCCGACCGACATCAACCAGATCGCCGCGCTCGCGTCGGCGGCGCTCGGGGGCTCACCGAGCGTTCAGACCTTCGTGATCGGCGTCTTCGAGAACGGCGACACCCAGGGGCAGAGCAACGCCAACGCGATCGCCAACGCGGGCGGCACCGGCACCGCCTTCGTGGTGGACGCAGCCTCGAGCTCGCTGGGCTCCCAGTTTGCCCAGGCGCTCGAGGACATCCGAGGCACCGCGCTGTCTTGCGAGTACAGCATCCCGATGCCGAGCGAAGGCACCCTCGACTACGACAAGGTCAACGTCGAGTTCAAGGACGGCAGCAACACCGTCACGGTGCCCTACTGGGGCGGCGGGGGGAGCGGCGACTCCACGCTCGGAGGCTGGTACTACGATGTCGATCCGGCGGGTGGCGGGACCCCCTCGACGATCGTGATGTGTCCGGTCACCTGCGACCAGTTCACCGCAGCCTCGGGCGCGGCCTCGGTCGACGTCCGCCTGGGCTGCAAGCGCGAAGACATTCCCCGCTGAGACTCGCGGCCAGCCAGGCCCGATTGGTGTTCCCGCACGGAAGCGTTGGTCACGACGCTCGGTGCGGGAACGTCGTCTTTTGTGGCTGGACAAGGCCAGGGGCCTGAGTCATGAGAGCGCTGTGAGAAGGCTCGCGGTACTCATCACCGGCGCTCCGTTGCCGCGCACGCGGGAGCGCCGTGGGGGCTTCTCGGAGCTGATCCGTGAACAAGCGCGGAGCAGCTGGGGAGGGGAGTGGCTCGACGTCGACCTGCCCGCCGCCGCGCGCTTGCCGGGCCCCGCGGAGCTGGCCGGGGTCATCGTCACTGGCTCCGCCGCGCACCTCACGGACAACGAGCCTTGGATGCTCCAGGGAGTCGAGTGGCTGAGGGAGCTGACCCACGCGGGCACGCCAATCCTCGGCATCTGCTTCGGTCATCAGATGCTGGGGCAGGCACTGGGCGGGCGCGTGGATCGCAACCCACGGGGCCGTGAGATGGGCAGCGTGGAGGTGCGAGTGAGCGCGCCTCACCCCCTGCTGCCGGACACTCGGCTCT
>JAGQIY010000839.1 GCA_020430865.1 Myxococcales bacterium | reverse complement strand
GTGCGTTTTCCACGTTCGCCAGGAGGGTCGTCACCATGGGGGCGGCGAAGCTCGTGCCGATGTTCTCGGCGAGCTGGCCAGCACCGTTTGTCGACATCACGCCGGTCTGGACGAAGACGGCGTTGCCGTCGCAGTTCCCGCCATAGTGGACGATCTCCGGCTTCGGCAGAAACACGGGACCCGGGCCTCGGCGAGAAAACGGCGATGGTTCCTCACGGCGGACTCGAGTGCTCGGCTTCTCGAGGTGCGCCAGCGATCCGACGGAGAGAGCCCGAATGGAGTCTGCCGGTGGTGCAACCCGGTCCGATTCGCCGACGTCGTCCGGGGGCCAGCCACGTAGTGGACGGGTGTTGTAGTTCCCGGCGGCGACGACGAAGGTCACACCATGCTGGTCTTGCAGCCGGTCAAGCGCCATGCCGAGCTCCGAGAAACCCTGGTCGGCGCACGGCTCGTCGCGGCTCAACGACAGATTCCAGACCTTGACGTGGGGGTACTTGGGAAGCACCTCCTCGAGAATCGCCAGTAGCTCGTCCTCGCTCATACTGCCCCCGGTCGGCATTGCTTGGACGTCGAGGATTCTCGATGACACCTCAGGGAACTTCGGGTGCTGGTTCAAGCGCTGAGCATGGACCGCAAGGCCGGCGACGAAGGTCCCGTGGTCATGATCCCGCTGCCCAACGGGGACGTACTCTTCGCGCCCAGCGATCCACGGCGCCAAGTGGGCGTTTGCTGGATCGACGCCCGTGTCGACGATGCCGACAACAGGGTAGTCGTCGCCGGCTGTCGGGGCTGGAAAGTCAGTGGCGTCGAGCGGTCCGATGGCGCGCGATGCGGTGCGATGGATCCGGTAGCTCGGAAACGTCGATAGGCTTTGGGTACCCACGAATCCTGCGAGCGCCTCGACGGCATCCTCGTGCACGCCTGACACCCTGAAGATGCGAAGCCCCGGTGCGTAGTAAACCGACTCCGGCTGCGGAAGCTGCAGCCCGCCCACACGTTCGAAGAACGCCCGATAGATGGCGTCGTCGAGCTCAGCGTCGTGATGCCTGAACAGACGAAACTTGAGACTCGTTCGGCCCTCCCGGAGATGCTGGAGCAGACGCTCCTTGCCAAGAGGGCCCAGCGCGTGCGTTGCCGTGTAGGGCTCGATCTCGTGGATGGTCGAGATGTTCGCCGTGCCCGCTTTCGTGGACAGGCGCTGGATTCGTTGAGAAAGGCTGCGGAGCCCCTGCGCCTGAGCTCGAATGTGAAGGACGCCCAAATTGCCGCCACCGATCACGGGACATGTTGCCTCGTTGAACAGGTCCGTGGGTCTGTGGGACTTGGCCAGTGCCTTCGGCTTGAGAACGACGCGCGCCACAGCGGGCACCGACGGCGCTTGGGTGAAGAGCGGCTCGAAGTAGCGAATTACCTCGCCGACCTGATAGTCGAGCGCATCGCGAATCTCGGGCGTCACGTCGCCAAAGACCTTGGATCCACCACCTCCGTGATCGGGACGCCGTAGGTCCTCTTCCCGGGGGACGACGATCTTGATCGGCAGTCTGACGTCGCGATCCATGATCTACTCCGCGCGCTTCAGCAGGTTGGAGACGTGACCAACCGAGACGGTGAACATCTCGGCGAGCCTTCGGTACGTGAACACCTTCTCATCGAGCTCACGAAGTGCGCGGAGGCTCTGGGCGAGCTCGACGCCGCTGGCGACCTGATCCGGCGCCCGCAGCCGTACTACCCTGCGCAGCACGTCGCCATCGTCGACGACGTTGTTGCCGGCCAGAATCGCCGAGCGCTTCGCGTCCTCGGCAACCTGCCGTATCTCAGCTCCGGTTAGCCCCTCAGAGGCGGCGGCGAAGACTGCCAACTCTTTTTCATCTGAGAAGCTGCCGAGGAACTTTTGGAGCAGTTTCTCGCGCACTCCGAGGCCTGGTCGTTCGATGCGCACCCGGTAGGCAAAACGACGCCAGATAGCAGGGTCGAGAAGGTGTTCGTGGTTCGTCGCTGCGAGCAGGACGGTCTGGCTGTCGAGGGCATCAATGTTCTGCAGAAGGCTGACGACGACGCGCTTGAGTTCTCCGAGCTCGTGCTTGTCGTCTCGCAGCTTGGCTACGGCGTCGAACTCGTCGAGGAAAAGAACGCACGGGCGCGACATCGCATGCTCGAAGAGCATCCTGAGGTTCTTCGCCGTGCTCCCGAGGTAGGATGAGATCAGGCTGTCCGTCCGCGCGGTCAGCAGAGGTAGCCCGAGCCGCGCGGCCACGTGGCGACCGAGTTCGGTCTTGCCGCACCCGGGCGGGCCGTGCGCCAGCAGGGACGGCGAGATCCCGACGCCCTGGGCTATCAGGCGGTCGGCGGCCGACACGTAGCCGATGAACTCCTCGACCGTTGCCTCAACGTCGGTCTCGAGGAAGACGTCGACCGTTTGGCTGCCATCGAAGATCTCCTCGTCGGCCAGCGACATGCGCGACTCGGAGTCAACGGGCATGCGCAGCCCTGTTGCGGCTCTCGCGGGACTCAGCTGCTGCGTCTTGCCCTGCAGCAGGGCCCGCCGGAGGCGGGCAGCAGCCTGGGCATCACCCTCTCGCTCCAGCTTGGTCGCGAGCTGCTCGGTGTACGAGGTCACCTTGCCGCGATCGGCGTTCACGGCGCCGTCGATAATCTTCAGGATTTCCAGCAGGTGCTTCATCCGGCTCCCTGAGCAAAGAGATGGTTCTCGTGAGCATCATAGCCGGATTCGTGAACATGTCAAGCCATATCGTGAACGATACCGCCTTTGGGGGTGAACAGGAATGGGGATCTGGTGAACGGTGCGATCTGGCGGATCATCCAGCCATCGAGGCTCCAGGCCTCCGCGCGGCGTCCTCTTTCATGGCGCCAGCACCTCGGTGATGAGCTCGGCGATCGCCTTGGCGTCGATGCCGCCGACCTCGTCGTCTCGTGTGACGATCAGGGTGCCGGCAGCTCCGCCGCCGTCCTCGTGCGGGAGGATGTCGGCGGCTCGGTACGCGGCCAGCTTCCGCTTCCAGCGGGCGGCGTAGTCGGGGTTGTGCAGCAGACCCAGGTGCTCCCAGTAGTAGCGAGCCCCGGTGTCGTCATCGATGATGGTGAAGTCCGGGTACCGCGTCTCGCCGTTCGGCAGGGCGAGCGGTGCCTCGTACTCGTAGCGGTCGACGCCCTGGGCCAGGAGCTCGTTCGCGATGATGACCTCCGACTTCGACCGGACGAGGTCGTCGCGCTTGGTGCGATGGATGAGCCGCTCTTCGAGAAACCGTTCCGTACCGTCGACCTCGAACGAGACGGGGCTTGGCGGCGCGAAGAGGTTCGTCAGCCTGCGTGCGATGTCGGAGTGCCGCTCGCTCGAGTACCGGCGTAGCTCGCGCACGTCGCCCTGGTGGAGGATGATGACGCGCTCCTGCTGTCGCGTCAGCGCGGTGTACAGTAGCTCGCGGGAGAGGAGCCAACACGGGTTCGGCAGCACGACGAAGGTGATCCCGAACTCGCTGCCCTGGGTCTTGTGGACGGTGAGGGCGTAGGCAAGCTCCAGAGGCGGGGTCCCCTCCTCGCCTCCGAACTCCCAGACGCCGAAGTCGTAGTCGTGGCCGAGCTGTGAGGTGAACTCGACCTCGAGGTAGGGGTACAGCTTCTTCTGCTTCTTCGTCTTGTAGTTGCCGACGACAAGCCCGACATCACCGTTCGCCACGTATGACGGGCGTTCCGGGTAGACACTCCGGCGGCTGCTGTTCTTCAGGTTGATGACCTTGTCACCGTAGATGATCCCTTGGGGCCCGAGCGGCCGGTGGATCTTGCGGCCCCTGTAAGACGCGGCGCGCCCCAGCCACGTCTTTCGGAAGGTCTGCTGGACGATGCGGTTCACAACATCGACACCGTGCTCGGCACCACGAACAGGGGAGATGATCTGCCAGCGCTCGGCCTTCAGCGCCTCGTCGTTCCTGCTGCGCCAGAAGAAGGTCCCGCCGTTGTACGTGGTCGCGCCAAGGCTGCACTCGAAGCCCACCTCGTCATCGGGACCGCTCAGGCCGAGCTCCGCCACGATGAGCGAGAGGAGCTTCCGCTGGAGATCTTCGCCGTCGGTCCATGATTCGAAACCGATCTCCGCCATCTTCTCCGCTTCGAGGCGGTCCCAGATCTCGTCGGCAGCAGGATCGGAGCTGCCTCCGAACCAGCTCGCGAGAAGCAGGTCGGCTCGGGTCGTTCCTTGTTGGCGGCGTGGAATGGTCAGCTCGGCGTACCCCCGCCCGATGCGTGGGAAGTGGTGCTCGACGCCTTCGGGCTCCAGCTCGCGGACGACGTCCACGAAGGGGCGGCCGCTTCCGATGGGGGGGAGCTGGCGCGGGTCACCGACCAGGACGAGGCGGTCGACACCGCTGAGGCCGTCGAGTAGGGCAGCGAGCTGCTCTTCGGTGAGCATCGAGCACTCGTCGACGATCACTGTCCGGTAGTCGCTGCAGCGATTGGCGCTCCCCGTGACGATGTAGCGACCCGTGTCGGGGTCGTACCTCTCGCCGTAGCGCATCAGGAACTGCGCAATCGTGAGGCCCCCCTCCATCTCGGTCTTCGTCTCGAGCTGCACTCGCGCCTTGCCGGTCGGCGCCAGCAGTAGGATGCCGCCCGTCGACACGTCCTTCAGACCGCACAACATCTTGAGAAGGGTGGTCTTGCCCGTGCCGGCGGCGCCGATCAGCACCGAGAGCCTCGACGCGAAGATCTCGGCCAGGGCTGCAGCCTTCTCCTCGCGAGCGCGCTTCTCGATCGCAGCGTCGTCCGGGTCCTTGGGTAGCGCTCCGAGCGAGTCGTTCACGACCGCGCGGAAGTCATGGGCACCCGAGTGCCGCTGACTCTTCGGTCCCAGGCGCTTCTGGACGGTCTTGCGAACGAGCTTGGCTGTCTCCGCGAATCGTCGGAGCTGATAGCCGGGGCTGCCGTCGGCCATCTCGATCGGCTCCACGACGCCGGCGAGCAGGTCGCTGAGCCCAGCGAGCACCTCCGGGCCAACCGGGCAGTCGGTTTCCAGCGGCATGCCGGCGATCGACGTCGTGAGCCAACCGCGTGGCAAGAGCGTGTGCCCCTGCTCGGCGCCCTGTTCGAGCGCAGCCACAAGGAGGGCACGTACCCGCCTCGGGTCGACCTTGTCCTCAAGCCGCGAACGTTCGGGAAGCGGATGCGCCTCGAGAATCGCCCGGTCGGGCAACATCCCGCGGTCGATCGTCATCACGGAGATCGGATCGACGGACACGCGGTCGGCTTCGTACAGAAGGTACGGATTCGCGATCAGCCCGGCGTCGTCGATGTCGGCCGCCGCCGCCATCAG
>JAGQIY010000838.1 GCA_020430865.1 Myxococcales bacterium | reverse complement strand
TGGAGGTTCGACCAGCCGTGTCCCTTGCAGCCGAACAGCCGATCGAAGGCGCGGTAGATGTCGTTCTGCTCGTGGGGCCAGAGCCTGGTCTCCTTGAGCGGGTCCATCCACGGGTGCATCGCGGTCGGCATCAGGCGGGCGCCGAGCGGCGCCAGCAGTGCTTCGATCGCAACTATTTCCTCCTGGAATTTACTGGCGAGTGCGGTCAGGGCGCCCGCGGGCCGCGACGTCTTCAGCTCGACGACGTGCAGCGCCAGCTCGTTCGACCAGCTGATGGCTCCGCGATCGACCTCGACCTCGGCCCGCCCGGTGGCGGCCTCGAACAGTCGGTCGCACAGCGGGCGCACGGCCAGATTCGCCCGGTCGACGATCATGTACTCCAGCTCGATGCCGAAGCCTTCGAACAGGTTCAGCCCCGGAGAGCGGTCGGAGAACTCGGTCATGAGCCCCTCACCTCGCCCACGCTCGCGACCCCGCGCTGGCGCGCCTCGAGGCGCTTCAGGAACACGCCCATGATGCGATCGTAGAGCGCGTCTCCGAGCAGCTTGTCTTCGTAGGGCGTCTCGATCGACGGGTTGTCGTTGACCTCCATGACCACCACCCGGCGTCCGAGCTGCTTCAAATCGACACCGTAGAGTCCATCCCCAATGGCCCGGGCTGCCTTGAGCGCGGTCTTGACCACGCCCCGAGGTGCCTCCTCGACCGGCACCGACTCCACGCGACCGGAGCGCCGACGGCCGCTCTTCAAAGTCGCAGTGACCTGCCAGTGCTTGGGCGCCATGTAGTACTTGCAGACGTACAGCGGCTGACCGTCGAAGATCCCGACCCGCCAGTCGTACTCCGTCGGTGTGTACTCCTGGGCCACGATGAGCTCTGACTTCTCCAGCAGGCGGCCCGCCATCTCACGGAACTCGGCTTCGGTCTCCGCCTTCATCACGCCCTGACAGAAGGCGCTGTCGGGCTGCTTCAGGATACAAGGCAACCCGAGGCGCGGGATCACCTCGTTGATGTTGCCCCGGTGGACCACCAGCGTGCGGGGAGTCCCGACCCCGATGCGATCCATCAGTTCCGCGAGGTAGACCTTGTTGGTGCAGCGCAGGATGGACTCGGGGTCGTCGACCACGACCAGGCCCTCCGCTTGTGCCCTCAGCGCGAAGCGAAAGGTGTGGTGATGGACGTTCGTGGTCTCGCGGATGAACAGCGCGTCGAACTCTCCAATGCGAGCGTACTCGTCCCGCTGCACCAACCAGGGGGTGATGTCATGGCGCCGCGCGGCGCGCATGAAGCGCTCGATGGCGCGGGCGTTCGACGGCGGCTCCGCCTCCTCGGGGTTGACGAGGATCGCCAGATCGAAGCGTCCTGGTCTGCGGCTGCGGCGTCGCTTGGGCGATCCGAAGTAGTCCCTGGCCGCCTGCTCCACGAACTGCTTGTGGCCCTCGGGGATCTCGGCCGCGGCGATGGTGGACAGCCGCACGAGCCGCCACTGCCCCTCTTCCGTGCGCTCGAAGCGCGCGCGCATGAACGGGGTGTGAAACACCCGGAAGAGGTGGGCCGCGAGCCGCTCGTAGCGCTTCGCGAGGTTGTGGCCAAAGTAGATGCTCAGCACGAAATCCGTAGCGCGGATCGGCTTGAGCGCTTGCTGGATCAAGTCGTCGAGCTCGTCGGAGCGAATGCGCACCACCTCGTTGCTCTTCAGGTCCTGGATCGTGGCCATGCTCGGCACGGGCTTGTGCCCGCGGGCGGCTGCCAAGAGCGATACGTAGTAGCCCGCGCTCTGGTAGCGGTAGGAGCGGCACAGGTTGAACACGCGCAGCCCGCGCTTGGCCCACAGATCGGGGCGCGTGGTATATTCTCGCGCGGAAACGACGTCCACGGACGGGATATCGAAGGACCAGTTGTCACTCCGATCGACGACCACCAGTGATTTCACTTGGAATCCTCTCTTTTGCCCTGCACGGCCATGCGGCGCTCGCTCTCGTGTTTCTTGGCTGCGGGCTCGAGCACCAACAGGTTCGCGTCGTAGGTCACGATACCAAGCAAAATGGAGTTCAGGACGCGTCCGATGTCGACCCAGTAGTTCGGGTCCGGGGAGACAGGGTTCGGGTGCCACGGGTCGGCGACATGGACCTCGCGATCGTCGGCGTGATAGCCGTGGAGCACCACGAAGTGGCCCACGGGACCTCCCGCCACGTCGTCCACCCCGCCGTCCTCCAGTTCTCGCGCTGAACGGTAGAGGTAGGTCGAACTCAGACCGGTGAGCACCGGTATTTCGCGCTTGAGGTAACGACGGAGCAAGCCGCCAGTCAGCTCCTCGAAGCGCACCTCCCCCCCAAGCTCCAAGAACTCCAGATAGTGGTCCGTCGCCGCGCGCAGCTTCGCGTTTCGCTTGGCCAAGCGCTGGGCGCGCAGCTTCTCCGCCAGGTCCACGTTCGGCGCGAACCAGGTGGGGTCGAACACCTGGAGATTGTAGGTGAAGAGCTTGGCGCGGAACCCGCGGCGCAGGGCGTGTAGCGCAAGAGTCACCGCCAGGGTTCCACCCTGAGGCAACTCGGGCACTTCCTCCACCACCTGGCGAAGCGGCAACGGTGCGCCGAAGTACTCGTAGACGGCGTGCAGGCAGGTGGCGCCGCACGACGAGTCGCTCGGTTGTCGGCGGATGCCGACGGGAAGTCGAATGTGCAAGATGGGTCCTCGAGCGCCGGACGGCGCCTCGCCGCGTGGCCTAGCACCCGCCGTGCCGAACTCCTCGAGCATCGCGAGCGATCTCCGACGCATCGCGCGTGCGGGCTCGCTGGAGTTTCCACGAGCCGGACGCCGACCGACGCGCTTGGCCCGGCTGCGCAGAGCCATCGCGCCACACCGGGCCTGCCGCGCAGGTCTTGCACACCCAGCAACTGGACTTGCTCACGCTGATGGTGTCACGCTGCCCAATCACGCCGTGGGAAGTCCGAAGAGCAGCAAGTCGTCTCCCGTGGCGAGTACTCGACCAAGCGTGCGACCGCGGCGTTCGTCCCCGCTCGCCAGCGCCGCCCCGGTCAGGCCGAGCGCCGTGGCACCGAAGGCCAGCGTGCCGCCGCCCCGCCCGGAGCGCCCAGCGTTCGAGCTGGGGGATCAGGCGATCGCCGCCGGCAGCTTGGAACACCTCGAGCTGCCCGTCGCCCGCCTGCCGACGGGGACCCAGCTGTCGCTGCCCGTGGCGGTGGCTCACGGCGTGGAGCCCGGTCCGGTGGTGTGGGTGAGTTCGACGATTCATGGCGACGAGCTCAACGGTCTCGCAGTGATCCGCAGCGTGCTGAGGCAGCTCAACCCTCGGGCGCTGCGGGGTACCTTGATCGCCGTCAGCGTGGTGAACGTCTTCGGCATCATCAACGCCTCGCGCTACCTGCCGGACCGCCGGGACCTGAACCGGAGCTTCCCCGGCTCGCCACGAGGCCCGCTCGCTGCACAGCTCGCTCACCTCTTCATCGAGCAAGTCGCGAGGCGCTCCAACGTCGGCATCGACCTCCACACTGGCTCCGATGGTCGCACGAACCTGCCGCAGATCCGTTGCGACCTCGAGGATCCCGAGACCCGACGTCTGGCGCGGGCGTTCGGCGCGCCAGTGATCCTCCATGCGTCACTGCGCGATGGCTCCCTGCGCGCCGCCGGTCGAGAGCTTGGAGTCCCCGTCCTGCTCTACGAGGGGGGCGAAGCGCATCGCTTCGACCGCGCTGCGATCGAGGTCGGTGCCCGCGGTGTGCTGCGTGTATTCGCGAGCCTGGGCATGCTCGAGCACGCCTACCCGGAGCTGCAGCTCGAACCCGTCGAGGCGCGCAAGAGCAGCTGGATCCGCGCGCGCCAGGCCGGCTTCTGCGACCTCCAGGTAGAGCTCGGGCAGCGCGTGCACCGGGGCCAGGCGGTAGCGACGATCTTCGATGCCTCAGGGAAACGCGAGTATCAGGTCAAGAGCAAGCTCGAGGGGATCATCATCGGCCGCCTGCAACAGGCGCTGGTGCATCGGGGCGATGCGCTGCTGAACGTGGCGCAGATCGACGGCGCCGCACTACCCCGCACGTTCTGAGCGCGCTGGGGTAGCCGTCGCCACGACCCGAATGGAAGTCTGGTGCTGCGCGGAGGTCTGGCGCTGCGCGGAGGTCTAGCGCTGGCGATAGGGGTTCTTCTTGTTGATCACTGGCTCGCCTCCGGACGCGCCGACCGGGGTGGCGTGGGGCGGCGGCGGCCGTCCGGTCGCGGACGGCAAGCTGGTCATCGTGGGCGCGGGCGGCGCCGGGGGGGAGACCGTCGGTGGAGTCGCTGGAGATCCCACCAGGATCGACGCGGCCGGCGCATCCGCTGGCGGTACAGTCTCCA
>JAGQIY010000837.1 GCA_020430865.1 Myxococcales bacterium | reverse complement strand
TGTCGGCGACCTCCAGATCATCTCGCGGATCCCCGAAGGGCTCGTAGCCCGGCTGGAGGGGGCGGTACCTGTCGGGGTGCAGCGGCTTGGCGATCGCGTGGATCTGCCGTTGGGCGTGTACCAGCTCGACGATGGCCGCTGCTTGATCCGGGGCGACGTGGTCGAGGGCGCGTCGCTCGATGTCGCAGTCGGAGTAGCCAATCCAAGCGAGATCGATGGCGTCCGGTGAGTGACAGTTGACGCACGCTCCGCCTTCGCTCGAGGGATCCGTCCATGCGGAAAGCCCCGCGCTCAACGCCGCGTCCAGTGTCGCCTGATCCATCGGGGCATCAGGATCGAAGCCGGGCCCGCAGCGTGGATCGGCGTCGCCAGGCAGGCAGCGGATGGAGTCCGGGTAGGCGGCGGCGTCTCCCCGGCCACCAGCGGCTCCCGCGTTCGAACCGCCCGCCGCCGTCCCGCCTGCTGCCGTCTCGCCTGCCGCCCCGGCGTGCATCGACCCAGCTCCTCCGGAGTCCAGCCCAGTGGGGGCGGCGCCGTTCGAGCCGCAAGCGGCCAGTGGCAGCGACGCGGCGCAAAGAGCAGAGCCGATTCGCCGCGGAAAGAGCCGGCGACGTGTATCCCGGAAGAGCGAGCCCATGGTCCCAATGGTTGCCGGAAGGCCGCGAACCCGTGTCGCCGGCTGGCGGTTTTGCATGAGCCGGGGATGTGTGCCTACCATGAGCTGGATGGGAGAGACGCGCACACACCGCGGACTCGGAATCGCTGCGCTGGTGTTCTTGGCGTTGCTCGCCTGCAAGTCGAACTCGCAGAAGTGCGTGGCCGCCGTGCAGGTGGGTGACGCGCGCTATTCGTCTCTCGGAACCGGGGCGACGAAGGCGGAGGCCGAGAAGAGCGCCAAGACCGGGAGCTGCATGGCGTACTGTGACTACGGCGACCCGACGATTGATGCCGCCTGGAAACGATTCAAGGCGACCCCGAAGGGCCGAGCTTCGAAGACCAGCAAGAGCTTCGATGTGTTCTTGCACTTGAAGGCGGAGAAGGCGGCTTGCATGTCCCGCTGCAACGGGCAGGTCGCTTCGGGCGCCGCCGCCACCAAGCTGGAGTGCCTGTGAAGCGCCCATCCGCGACGCACGCTGGCGCGCTGTTGCTCCTGACCTGGGCGCTCCTGGCCTGCGGGGGAAGCGACTCCAATGACTGTTCTGCGTCGCTCTCCTATCAGGGCCAGCCTGGCCAGGCGAGCGACAAGGACCGTTTCGCGGCGCGCCATGCTGCCTGCCGAGAGGCATGCAAGAAGGCTTTCCCGGGGGCCAAGAACGACTCCGACGAGGTCAACGGCTGCGCCAGCCGCTGCAGCGCGGACCTGCTGTTTGGCAAGACCAGCGCGACCGTCAGCTGCAAATGACGGCGAGCGCATTTGGCTGAAACCCGGGGCAAGGGCTGCGCGTAGTGCCTGAGCCGTGCGAAGCCGACTGAGATCGGCCCGGCGTCGGCTGCTTCGTTGGTTGCGTTGGGGCTTGCTGCTCCTGGCGCTGGCACTAGGGATCATCATCGTGGACACCTGGACTGCCATGGGGAAACGGCCGAGCGGCGAACGCCTGGCCCGGATGCAGAGGTCGTCGATGTATCGCGACGGTCGCTTTCACAACGCGCTCCCGATGCGGGACGACATGTGGAAAGCGACGAAGAAGTGGCTGGCCGGTGCCGAGGATCGTGAACCCACCGCGGACTTGCCCCTGGAGCGCCGCACACGAGACGACTACGCCAAGCCGCCAGAGAGCGGCTTGCGTGTCTCCTGGTTTGGTCACTCGTCGATGCTGGTCGAGATCGACGGCAAACGGATCCTGACGGATCCAGTCTGGGGTGAACGCGCTTCTCCATCCAGCTTGTTTGGGCCGACGCGCTTCTTCGAACCTCCGATCGCCCTGGAGGAGCTGCCCGAGCTGGACGCGATCGTCTTGAGCCACGATCACTATGACCACCTGGACACCGAGAGCATCGTGGCCTTGAGCCAGCTCACCCGGGCGCCGTTCATCGTGCCGCTGGGGGTGGGAGCACACCTGGAGTACTGGGGAGTCGCGCGTGAGCGCATCCGGGAGCTGGAGTGGTGGGAGGAGACCGGAGTCGGAGACTTGAAGCTGGTGTGCACTCCGGCGCGACATTTCTCGGGCCGTGGCGTGCTCGATCGCAACACCACGCTGTGGGCGAGCTGGAGCCTGATCGGTCCTCGGCATCGCGCCTTCTTCAGTGGTGACACTGGCATGTTCCCCGGCTTCGCCGAGATCGGCGAGCGGCTGGGACCGTTCGACGTCACGCTGATCGAGTCCGGGGCCTACGACGCGGCGTGGGCCGACGTCCACCTCGGGCCGGAGCAGGCGGTGCTCGCGCATCAGCTGTTGCGGGGCAAGGTGCTGATGCCGGTTCATTGGGGGACCTTCAACCTGGCGCTCCACGCCTGGACGGAGCCCGCCGAGCGTATCATCGCGGCCAGTCGTTCCGTGGGGATTCAAGCCGTCGTCCCGCGCCCAGGAGGACGCTTCGAACCGGCGACGCTGCCGCGCTTCGAGCGCTGGTGGCCGGAGCTGCCCTGGCGGACGGCGGAGGAGTCGCCGGTGCGCTCCTCGGGGCTCGAGCAGTGGCTCTCGGAGCTCGGGCTGGAGTCCACGCAGGTGCCAGTGCCGGTCTCCGTGCCGGCCCTGAGTCCCGACGCCGCGCGCTAGTCGAAGGTCTCGCGCCAGCTGGGACGTCGCTCCTCGTCAGCGAGCAACCAAGCGCCAGGGGCACACAGCGATACCCCAGGTGCGCGGATCATTTCGCCTCGAGGGGGAAGGCCAGCATGCCGTCGTAGCCCAAGGACACGAACATCTCGGAGTCGTCCAGCGTCACGCTCGACGGGTACGCGTGGAGGTTTTGCCGCTGGGTCACGCGGGGTTCTCCAGGACTGCTCGCATCGATCGCCAGTGCGGACTCGCCGGTGATCAGCGCCGCGTGGTTCCCATGCGCTTGCACCTGCTGGATGTACTGGTAGTCATCCGTGACCGCGACTGGCACGTCCGCTCGCTGGAGTTGCCCTGCGGCAAATCCGCTGAACACGCTCAGCTCGAGGTCGTTCCCATGATAGCGATAGGGGTCGGTCAGTTGCGCGAAGAAGACGCCGTCGCCCATCGCGGTGTTCTGCGGGACAGCGCCGTCCTCGAGCTGCAGACTGGATTCGAGCTTCACCTCGCCCGCCAGGCTCACCAGGCTGATCGTGTGGCTGACCCAGACGCAGAAGCCGGACTCCGAGAGGCCGTCCGAGTCGTACTCGAAGCGGGCCAGGCTGCCGTGGGCTTCGTAGCAGTCCACATCGCGCTGGAAGCGCTCCCGATGGCGCTGGTAGCCGACGTTCAGCAGCTTCCCCGACGCGGGATCGACGTCCAGGAGGGAGCCTGGGATGTTGACCTTGGTGCGCTTCGGAGAGCCGGGGTCGCTGACGTCGATGCGATCCAGATAGAAGCGCGCCCGACCGTCGTTGGTCGGCTCGTAGTGACTGGTGAAGATGCTGTCACCGCGGGCGAGGAGACCGGTCAGGCCATGGGCCTGCTTGAACTCGAGCAAGGTGCTCTTCGGCTGCTTCGGATCGGAGAGGTCGACCACCTCGAGGGTGGCGTTCACGGCGTCGTGAGC
>JAGQIY010000836.1 GCA_020430865.1 Myxococcales bacterium | reverse complement strand
GCTGGGTCCAGATTGTGCTTGCGCCAAGTGCCAGATCCGCTAGAAGGCCCGGGCTCGCCGCCGCGGAACGAAGGGCGGAATTGCTGCCGTAGCTCAGGGGTAGAGCACTCCCTTGGTAAGGGAGAGGCCGCGCGTTCAAATCGCGCCGGCAGCACCACTAAAAGCCTAACAATCCCAAGAAGATAAGCGGGCCACCTCCGGGTGGCCCGGCTTGCTTCAGCCCCTGGGGTAGCGCTGGGGGCGCGGCGGGGTGGCTAGAATCCGGGTTCGGCCGCCGATATGATCGCGCAATGACCAGCAAGTATGTTCCCCCGGCGATCAACCTCGTCTCCTTCAACTGTCCGCACTCGACCTGTGGAGCGCTGGCAAAGCAGTTCTGGTTCAGCGCACACGCTGACTGGATGGAAAAAGGACGAGACGCCCAGGGTAATGACACCGGAACAGGTGGAGACTCTGTTGCTCGATGACCTCCCGGACGAAGCCACTCGTAAGAGATTCAGGAAGATATTCGCCAGACTCGCGACAGGGCACCCCTTTCTTGAGGCTAACTCGAAGTACCGTAGCTTCGATGTGAGCAATGTTTCGTTCTCCCAGTGCTACGCCTGCAACGACATCGCCATCTGGATTTACGACCGGATGGTCTACCCGGTTCGGGGCGAGGCTCCCTTGCCCAACCCGGACCTGCCTGACGACATCCGCGCCGACTACGACGAGGCCAGCACCATCCTCGAGCTCTCGCCCAGGGGAGCGGCGGCGCTGCTCCGGCTCGGCATCCAGAAGCTATGCGCTCACCTGCTGGGCGAAGGGGGCCGATCCGTGGATGCCGACATCGCCGCGCTCGTCAAGCGCGGACTCGACGCTCGGGTGCAGCAGGCGCTCGATGTTGTTCGGGTTGTGGGCAACAACGCGGTGCATCGCGGGCAGATCGACCTCCGCGACGACCGGGCCACAGCCGAGAAGCTGTTCGGCCTCGTCAACCTCATCGCAGAGATCGAGATCACCCAGCGGAAGCACATCGCCGAGATGTACGCGGCGCTACCCGAGGGAGCGCTGAAGGCAATCGAGAAGCGGGACGGGAAGTAGGGCGACCGTACAGCCCGAGCGGCTAGGCTGCCTCCACCCTATTCCGCCGCAGCGCCCAGTGCCTCTGTGCGGTCGCCCTGCGTCGGCTGCGGAGTGAAGCGGTAGACATGGTGGGCGAGTCGCTCGACCACACCGTGCTCGATGCCCGTCTGAAGGGGGCGATGCATCTTGCCGGCGGGCTCGCCGAGCGCCTGCGCCGCCTCCGCAATCGTGAACGGCCGGTCCCCGAAGGACGCCGCCAGCCGGTTCAGGCGGCGGGCATATCGCGGCTGCACGGCGAGAAGCGGTAGCTCCAGCGGCTGGGCGGGACCATGCTCCGCGATGAACGCCCTCGTCTGGGCCTCCCGCGTCGCGAGGATGGACGCCCGCTGGCGCTCGATGTTGTCGGGATCGTTCCTGACGCGTCGCATCTTCTCCCGGAACTCCGGCGTCTGGCAGGCGGCTCTTGCTGCGGCAGCAGCGCGGGCTTGATGCTCCGGGCTGAGCAACGTCTCCAGCATGTTGGCCCGGTAGTCGGGGTCCTCCCACTGCGCCTTGATGGCGGTCGACACCCGTTCCAGATAGTGGGGGTCCTGCCTCGCCACCGAGATGCGGGCGCGATACTCCGGGTCAGCCCAGAGACGCCGAGCATCATCCCCAGAAAGTCCATCCCTGCCTTCATAGATGTTGAGGCACCTCTCGCCGAACACATGCCGGACAAGCCGAACGGCCCGCACCTCCTGGGCATTGACGCGGGAGACGGGGCCACGCCACAGAATCCGCCATTCCGCGATGCCATGCTTCCGGGCGGCGTTACGCCACGCCTTGCCGCTGCCCTTGTAGCCTGAGGGCAGCGGCCCGGAGCCCCTGAGCGGCCACGAGCAAGCATCTAGCCCAGCGGGCGCGTGCTTGCCGGTGTACACCCAGGGATCGGCGCGGAAGATGTAGACGACGGCGGTTGCAGTCACTCGCCCGCCACACGCATGACGCAGCCGAGGACGATGCCGGCGGGAATGTTGGCGATGGCCCAGGCGAGGAGAATGGCGGCGATCATGCCAGCGACTCCGCGACGATCTGGACCTCGACCAGAAGCTCCTTGGCCTGCTCACCCTCGTTGATGACGTAGCTGAGCGCCGTAGCGGCGGAGAGGAGCCATTCGCCGATGAAGGTGCGCTCCTCGCTCGAACGGGCCTCGAACAGCGCAAGCGTCGCAGCGTCGAGAGTATCGCGGACATTCTTGAGAATCATGACAGTAACACCGAAGTATAGACCGCCGGATCAGCGGCCCGAGTACAGCTACGGTCACGCCTCCGGCGGGCGAAAGGATCAATCCCTCTAAAGGTTTATGCGCCTACGGGGCTGGCGAGCCTCCCACGCCTCCAGATCGGTCCAGTGCCAAGCTATTATTCCGCTCGGTGCCTTGACCGGCCGGGGAAACTGGTCGTGCTCGATCATGCGAGCCAGGGCTCGGCCGCTGATGCCCAGGCGAGCGCTGACGGCGTTACTGTAGATGAAATCGCGCTCGTCATGCCGCATGACGCAGGCTCCTCTTCGCTTGACGGATAGGGTT
>JAGQIY010000835.1 GCA_020430865.1 Myxococcales bacterium | reverse complement strand
GGCACACCCAGAGCCTGCACACCAACGCGCTCGACGAGGCGCTCGCGTTGCCGACGGACTTCAGCGCACGCATCGCGCGTAACACGCAGCTCTTCCTGCAGCAGGAGTCGGGCACCACCAAGGTGATCGACCCCTGGGGCGGCAGCTACTACGTGGAGCGCCTCACCTACGATTTGGCTCAGCGTGCCTGGCAGCACATCCAGGAAGTGGAGCAGAGCGGAGGCATGGCCAAGGCCATCGAGGCTGGGATCCCGAAGATGCGCATCGAAGAGGCCGCCGCACGGACTCAGGCGCGCCTCGACGCCGGCACGCAGACGCTGGTCGGAGTCAACAAGTACCGTCCGGAAACGGTTGACCGGATCGAGGTGCTCAAGGTGGACAACAGCGCCGTGCGCCAGGCTCAGATAGAGAAGCTCCGTCGCCTGCGCGAGGCGCGCGATCAGAGCAAGCTCGACGGTTGCCTCGGCGCGCTGACCCAGGCCGCCGAAAGCGGGGAAGGCAACTTGCTCGAGCTCGCGCTGAGTGCCGCAAGAGCCCGCGCCAGCGTGGGCGAGATCAGCCTGGCGCTGGAGAAAGCTTGGGGCCGTCACACGGCGGAGATCCGCGCCATCAGCGGAGTTTACAGGAGCGAAGTGAGCCAGAGCAGCGACGCCATGACCAAGGTCAGCGCCTTGGTGGAGACCTTCGAAGAGAAGGAGGGCCGCCGCCCGCGAATCCTGGTGGCGAAGATGGGGCAAGACGGTCACGACCGCGGGCAGAAGGTGATCGCCACGGCGTTCGCCGATCTCGGCTTCGACGTCGACATCGGACCGCTCTTCCAGACGCCAGCGGAGGTCGCCCGCCAGGCCATCGAGAACGACGTCCACGTGGTTGGCGCGAGCTCGCTGGCCGCGGGGCACCTGACCCTGGTGCCCGAGCTGCGCGCCGAGCTCGAGAAGCTCGGGCGAGGCGACATCCTGATCGTCGTCGGTGGAGTGATCCCGCCGCAAGACTTCCAGGCGCTGAAGGACGCTGGGGCGTCAGCCATATTTCCTCCGGGAACCGTGATCTCCGAGGCCGCGGTCGAGCTCCTGCACAAGCTCAACCAGGCTCTGGGCTACGAAGAGGTGAGCTGAGGCGTATGAGCGTCGCCCCTCCCAAGCGTCGACCGCAGCTCGATCTCGAGGGCTACGTCAGCGGCGTGTTGGAGCGCGACGTGTCGCGCTTTGCTCGGGCGATCACCCTGATCGAGAGCCGCAAGCTGGAGCATCAGAAGCTCGCGCAGCAGCTCCTTGGGCGACTCCTTCCGCACACGGGTCGCTCGCGACGCGTCGGCATCACAGGAGTGCCTGGCGTCGGCAAGAGCACGTTCATCGAAGCACTGGGCTGCAAGCTGGTGGAGCGAGGGTTGTCCGTGGCGGTGCTCGCGGTGGACCCGACCAGCGGCCGCAGCGGCGGGAGCATCCTCGGGGACAAGACGCGCATGCAGCGGCTGAGCATGCTGGAGAATGCGTTCATTCGGCCTTCGCCTGCCGGCCAGGCGCTGGGCGGCGTCACGCGTACGACGCGCGAGGCGCTGCTCTTGTGCGAGGCTGCGGGTTTCGACGTGGTGCTGGTCGAGACGGTGGGCGTCGGTCAGAGCGAGACCATGGTCGCCGAGATGGTGGACTTCTTCCTGGTGCTGATGCTGCCGGGCGCGGGGGACGAGCTGCAAGGCATCAAGAAGGGGGTGCTGGAGCTCGCCGACCTGATCGCCGTGAACAAGGCGGACGGAG
>JAGQIY010000834.1 GCA_020430865.1 Myxococcales bacterium | reverse complement strand
GGGATGTTCGTCAGATCGGTAGCCGACTGCGTCGAGACGAACACGCTGTCACCCGACGCTGTGAACATGGCCGACTTCTCTCGCAGAGAGAATCGATACAGCGGATTTGTCTCGATAGACACAGACGACACGTAGAGCGTTCCGGATAGGGTCTGGCCGATGACTCCTCCGCGTTTCTTGAAGAAGTTGGAGACGAGCAGCCTGTTCATGCGCGTGGCCCAGGCCATGGTTGACGTGAACAGGAACTGCAGCGCAGGCCTCGTCGACCAATCGGAACGGCACGCTTCGGCCCACATGGCTGCAAGAACAGCCAGATTTCGCCGCGTGTAGAAGTGATGTGCATGCGTGATGCCGACGGACTTTGGATCGGATGTCTTGTCGCCGTCGTGGAGTGGTTCGGTTGGAAACCAATCTCCGATCCTCGCGTCGTCAGTCTGCGCGATCAGCTTGAGATCCTCTTCATCCGGATGCTTGTGGAACGTCTTCTTGCCGAACCTGTACTGGATCAGCACCGGACGGCGCTTCACCGAGCGCTGAGGAGCCCCCGTCGCTTCATCGAGTTTGGTCTCCCAAACTCGCTCGAGCCCTTTCTTCCCCACGAGCACACTGCACGACGGGCATGCAAACTCGTCGAGGAGGCCTGCGGCTTCAAAAGATGCGGCCGCGTTCCAGAAGACGAGTTCGTTGGTGCATTCGGCACATCGAAACACGTCCGACCAGATAACGAATTCGACGTCACCGAAGGATTCGGAACGGCCGGGACGTCGATCGCCCTTCAGCTGGCGGTCAGATGACGGCCAGCCAGTGTGTCGCGTTTTGTACATCCAGCCGAGTCTGTCGCTGACTCGCGCGACGGCGTCGGCGAGCGCCAACGCTGCGCTCTCCCTATCTTTCTTTGCGGAGTAGTTGAACGCGATATTCGATGCAGCAGGGGACAGGTCGCAGACCAGAGCACGGCGCGGATGCGCAAGTTCAGCGCACGCAACCCCCGTCATTCCGCTGCCGCAGAATGGATCAAGAACGACGTCACCCGGAGACGTGTAGTGCTCGATGTACTGTTGAATAGCTTGGTGGGGCACCTTCGTGTGATACGAGTGCGCGTTGTAGATCGGGTCGTTCTTTCCGACCTCGACGTCAGTGACGAACGGCTCTCGCTCGTACCCGTTCGACACAGATGATTGATTCACCACCTCCGCCCAGAAGGGGTTTGGGCAGGCCGTATAGAAGGGCGGGTCCGAGAGTCGCAGGATGTCCTCGTCGCTTCCGTCGGGGAACCCTGGGGTATTCCGGAACTCGGGTTCCCTAAGCTTCTCAGCGAGCAGACCAAGGAAGTGCGCGCGGCGCGCATCGTCGCTCTCGAAGGTCATCCCGAGGCACTCGACCGGTCCGTCGTTCGTCTGCGGCTTCGTGAGGCCGAGTTTCTGCTGATTGCTCATCCCAGTTTCTCCCGGAGGTGCTGCGCGAGGCGATAGTGCTCATCGCCCTCGTCGACGACGCGCTGAAGAGCGAGAAAGCCCAGGACGCTCTTGACATCATCGGCTCCCAGACCTGTCGCGGAGGCAATGGTGCCGATGGTGACGCTCTGGGGGGCCGCTGCAATCGCGTTCAAGACCGCTGCTTGCCGATTCGTGAGGTGTATGCCGACACGCGCCTTCCAGTACGCATCGACGTCAACTGCGGCGTCGGTCCAGTCAAGCGTCAACTCGAAGGTGTTGCGCTCACTGTTACTATCGAAGGCGGGTGCTCGTCGGCGCGCGAGCTGGCATGCGCGATGAACAGCCCGGATGCCGGAACCCGAGATCTCCGCGAAGCCGATCAGTCGCAGAGCCCGCGCGATGAGGGGGTTGCGCGACTGGCTCTTGCCTCCGTCGAGGAGCTTGTCAGCCGGCACCAGCGAGTATCCCATATTGGAAACCACCAGCTTGGTCGGGTGGATCTCGATCTGACCGGCGGCGCTCGAGTCTCGGTAGTCTTGGTGCACAGCCTGGTTCACAAAGATCTCGCGGAGGGTGAGGTAGTCGAGGGAACCTTCGGTCTTGCGAAGGTCCTCGGGCGCGACCTCGCCCATCCCCGTCTGCTCCGCGAAGAACTGGACAGCCCGTTTCAACGCCTCGAGCAGGTTTGCGGATTCGACGAGGTCACGTTTCGACGGCCGCATGGTGGCAGGGTCGATCACCCGCAGATCGAGCACATCCCGCTGCAGCTCGGACCGGACCATCGCCGGGCGTCCGAAGAGAAGTCGCAGCTGGCGAAGCTCGTCCGGCTCGACCCGGTAGCGTCCATCGAGCAGCCGCTCACGAATCGTCGCGTGGGCGTCTTGATTCCCTGCTTCGAGAAGCCCCGCGTACCACTTGATGGTCGCGGGCTCGAACGACAGCCAGTCAACGAGCCCATCCTGCCGTTGGCCGCTCTCTTCGATTTGCTTGCGTGTATCCGACCACTCGCTGGCCAAGTGCCGACCGTCGATGAGCACCACGGTGTCGGCCGCCCTCCGGGCGCCCGTGAAGAGCTGACGAATCGACTCGGCGATGCCGTCGCCCTGGTGCTGCTCACTTCCATCAAGCGTGCAGTACCGGGCCCTTGCGTCCTCGACGGCGTCGAGAAAGAGCAGCGCGAAGTTCTGCCGACCGTGATCGATGCCCCACAGCAACCACGGAGGGAGCTGAAGACAGGTCTTGTTAATCGCGAGGTACGGCGTTCGGGTCTCTCCGACGCCACCCGTTTCGTGTCCGACCTTGATGGACTGCGGCGCTGGATCCGACGACTCGCCCATCAGGAGCAGACGGCGGACCACGAGAGCCTCTCGCGTCCACTGCTGATCTTCGACGACGAAGAGCGGCTTGGAGAGAAGCGCTTCGACGCCATCGAGCGCCTCGACCAGGAGCGTCGCGGGAGCGCTCGCCGCTTCGATTGCGGCGGCCTTGGCCTCGTCCAGGTTTCGAAGCTCGTGCCCCAGATCGTTACGGAGCCCCAGCAACGAGACGAGCGCGCCGTCCGTTTTGCCTCGCACCGTCTCCTTGTTGCGCTTCGTGCCCTTGAAGCCCTGGGCAAGAAGAGGCGCGGCCGGATGGTTTCCCTTGGCGCCCGCCACCTCCTGCACGGTCGTCAGGAAATGGCCGAAGGAGAGGTTGCCGCTCAGCTCGCTGAGCTTGGCCTCTGCGTCATCGTCCCGCGACGCGAACGAGGCCACCGCCACGGCCGCGAGATAGCGAGTGAGTACTTCGGCCGCCTTGAGGCAGGCGTTGACGCGCTCCGCAGCCGTCCGCGCGCGCAGCACCCGGCCGCACGCGATAGCAACCGGCATCGGGTAGATGAGGCTGCCGCGGCGAAGCGGCCGCTGTTCGGCGGCGGTCTCCGACATCTCAGCGCTCCACGACGACGCGTACGCGGGTGGCGTCCTTGCCCTTGGTGAGGTCGGCG
>JAGQIY010000833.1 GCA_020430865.1 Myxococcales bacterium | reverse complement strand
GCAGAACCTGCCGGAGCAGGCTCCATGAGTCACAGCGTTCCTTTCTGGCGCGGGCCGGGGCGCAGCGCGTTGCTCTGCGCGCTGAGCCTTTGCGGGGCGCTCGGGCTGTATGGTTGTGGCGCCGGACAGGCAGCGCCGAAGGACGCGCCGTCGCCGCCGCCTCCCGGCTATCAGCAGCAACAGTACCCCTCGTCGGGGCAACCAGGCAGCCAGGAGTACGCGCAGCCTCCCGGCTCGCGTGGCCTGCAGCCCCCCGCCGCGCCCCCCGCGACCGCCAGCCCGTTCGAGCTTCCAGAGCCCAACGACGCGAGCAGCCTCACGGATTGGCAAGCCTACTTCGACCGGACCGCGAGCGCGCTCACCACTGACCTGCAGTGCTTCGATGCCTGCCGAGCGCTGCAGAGCCTGGAGCGCGCCCAGAAGCGCATCTGTGAGATCCTCGCAGGGGGAGACGACCCCGGGGCGCGCTGCGAGCGCGCGAAGGAGCGAGTCGCCGCCGCAAAAAGCCGCGTGGAATCCCAGTGCGACTGCCCGGCGAGTCCGTGACTGCGGCCGATCTGGAGCCGCCGCGCGCGCTCGCGCTCCACGATGTGCGCGAGGGCGGACGCTGGACGCGTAGCCAGCGACTCAAGAACGCGGTGCTGCGTGGGGCGGTGCGATGCGGATTGAGGTTCGCGGACCAGCTACCTCGGAGCTGGCTGATCGGCGTCCTGGGATGGCTTGGCTGGCTCGCGCACTGGGCGTCAGGCAAGTCGCGAGGCAGCACGCGGCGCGCGCTCGAGCGCGCCGGACTCGACCCGCGGCTCTCGGTCGAGGTCTGGCGCAACGCGGGGCGGAACCTTGGCCGTTGCCTGGCCTTGCGCCGCGCGCAGGGTGTCTCGAAATGGGTCGATGTGGACGCGGAGAGCGCGCGCTGCTTGGAAGACGCGATCCAGGCGGGGCGGGGCGTCGTGTTCATCAGCCTGCACCTCGGCCCCTTCGAGTGGCTCGCGGTGCGCATCGCCGAG
The DNA here is from genome assembly GCA_020430865.1 of Myxococcales bacterium. The sequence goes on along the minus strand of JAGQIY010000833.1, from coordinate 7,575 downwards.
CTCTGGCGGGGGAGCGGACGTGGCGCGCCTGGGCCCGCGATTCTGGTACGCGAGAGCTACGATCCCGCGCTCGATCCCCTCGTCGACGCTCACCGTCTGCGCCACGGGCTGGACGTGATCCACCGTGGGAAGCCCGGAGCGTCCGCTCGCATCCTGCGCAGCCTCAAGCAGGGTCGGCCCGTAGGTTTCCTCCCGGATCTCGGGGGTCGGGTGCGGACGGAGCTCGTCGATTGGCTGGGTGGCCCCAGGGAGCTACCGATTGGTCCCTTGCGGATCGCGCAACGCACTGGCGCGCCGCTGCTCCTCGGCTACCTGGAACCGCGATCTGGCGGCGGCTTCACGCTGCGGATCACGCGGTCGGAAGCCCTCAGCGCCGCGTCGCCAGCGCAGGCCCTCGCCCAGGATCTGGAACGAGTGATCCTGAAGCATCCAGAGCACTGGCTCTGGATGGGCCGATCCAGCTGAACGGATCTCCCACCTGGGTGATTGCTTCTGACCGTTAGCCCGGTTTAGATTCCTACCTGGCCGCGCTGCGGCAAGGGCTGAAGGGCCGTTCCTCACCCCCGTCGAGCCCCGGACGAACGAATCGCAGCGATTCAGCGAGCTGTGCGGACAAACGCGAACGCAAAGCTCCCTCTCGGCGTTAGGCTTGAAGACTCTTGGCGGACGCTGTTCAGAACCCAAGCAACTCCACCCCCCAGCTGGTTGCTGGCGTGGATATGCGCAGCCTGCCCATCGGGCCGGAGGAGGCGTTCGTGCTCTCGCGTGTGGATGGGCGGATCCCGCTGTCGGAGATCGCAGCTTCCACGGGCATGACCCAGGAGCACGTCTCGGAGATCCTCACGCGCCTGGCTCAGCTCGGCGCGGTCGTCTACGGTGACGTCGAGCCAGAACCCAAGCCCGTCGCAGAGGCGTCCCAGGTACCGGGCAACCCGCGACTCAATCATCCGGTGATCGAGACCGTGGAGGAGAGCAGCTCCGCGAGCGCTCACCCGGCTGCTGCGCTGTACGACCCGAGCGAACTCGACGAAGAGGTCGAGCTCGAGCTGCAACGCAAGCGGCAGATCCTCGACACGTTCTATCGCCTCGACAGCTCCGACTACTACCAGCTGCTCGGCGTGGAACGCCACGCGGAAAAGAAAGAGATAAAGGGCGCCTACTACAGCGTGGTGAGCCTCTTCCACCCGGACAAGTACTTTGGCAAGCGGCTCGGCAGCTTCAAGCCCAAGCTCGAGCGCATCTTCCAGACGCTGACCGAGGCGCACGACACCCTCACGCGCAAAGCGACGCGCCAGGAATACGACGCCTACCTCACGAGTCAGGCCCGGACGCGTGCGCTGGACAAGATGATGGCAGACGATCGCCATCGCGCGCGCGAGGTCGACGAGGTCAAGCGCCTGATCGAACAGCAGGCTCGCGTGCTGGAGCGCGCCTCCGCGCGTCCACCCTCCCAGGGCGCCAGCACCAGCTCGACGCCCCCGAAGCGCAGCGAACCGCCGGACGACGCCGCGCGACGCAAGCAGCTCTCGCGCAAGCTGCGCAACTCGGTTCCTCCGGGATCCATCTCCAGCAAGCCCCCGCCGCGCAGCGGCGGCGTGCAGGAAATTGTCGCCGATGACCTTCGGCGCCGCTACGACGATCGCCTCGCCCAGGCAAGAGACAGCCAAATCGACCACTATCGAAGAGCCGCAGAGACCGCTCTCGAAGCCAAGGACCCGGTCTCCGCCGCCAACGCGTTGCGCATCGCCGTGGGCCTCGCGCCGGAAGACACGGAGCTGGCCGCGCATTTCGCGAAGGTTCAGGCAGAAGCCAACGCTGCGCTGGCGGAGAGCTACATCGAGCAAGCTCAGTACGAGGAGCGAAACGGACACTTCGCCGAGGCCGCCCTGAGCTACGAGAAGGCTGCTCGGGGTCGTCCGGGGAGCTCTCGTCTGCTGGAGCGGGCTGCCCATTGCCTGATCGAAGCCAACGTGAATGCTCGCAAGGCCGTCGAGCTGGCGCGCAAGGCGGTGGAGCTGAACGACCAGCGGACGGATCTTCGTGTCACTCTCGCGCGGGCCCTTCTCGCCGCCGACATGCGTCAGAGCGCAGTGGCCGAGATCGAACGCGCGCTGAGCATCGATTCCAATGACGAAACGGCGCAGAGCTGGCTCAAGCGCCTGAAGCGAGAAGGCGGCTGAAACGAGAGCCGCCTGAAGCGAGAGCCGCCTGAAGCGAGAGCCGCTGAAGCGAGAGCCGCCTGAAGCGAGAGCCGCTGAAGCGAGAGCCGCCTGAAGGGGAATGCGCGCGGCTGAGTCGTCGCGCCACGCTTGCAGAAGTGCCTATCGAATCACGATGGCGCGAGGTTTCGATGACGCAGATGCGGCAACGCACGTGAAACGCGTGCCAAAACCACGGCAGCCGACGGATCGGGCAGCGGGGCGCCGACAAGGCGCGCAGGTGCCACTTGCACGCACCGGAGGCGATCAACAATTCCCCCCCTTGCGCCATCCTGCCTTAAGATATTCTGCTTAGGAGTGCGGCCACGAGCCGACAGAAAGGGACTTATGGAGCGCGTCATCGGTATCGACCTCGGCACCACCAACTCCTGCGTCGCCGTGATGGAGGGGGAGGCGCCGGTGGTGATCCCGAACCGGGGTGGATACAAGACCACGCCCAGCATGGTGGCGGTCACCGAGGCTGGAAAGCGGCTGGTCGGTCATATCGCCAAGCGACAGGCCATCACCAACGCGGAGAACACGGTGTATGCCGCCAAGCGCCTGATCGGTCGCAAATGGAGCTCACCCCAGGTGAAGAACTCCGTCATGACTTCGGCGTACACCATCGTGGAGGGCCCGCACGGAGACGTCCGCATCAAGCTCCGAGACAAGACCTACTCGGTTCCCGAGATCAGCTCGATGGTCTTGCAGGAGATGAAGATCATCGCCGAGGACTACCTCGGCGAAGAGGTGAACAAGGCGGTGGTCACGGTCCCCGCGTACTTCAACGACAACCAGCGTCAGGCCACCAAGGACGCCGGGGCCATCGCGGGCCTCGAGGTCATCCGCATCATCAACGAGCCGACCGCTGCTTCGCTCGCCTATGGCTTCGGCAAGAGCGTCGACAAGACCGTCGCGGTCTACGATCTCGGAGGAGGCACGTTCGACATCAGCATCCTGGAAATCGGGGCCCACGGCGTGTTCAAGGTCATCGCAACCACGGGCGATACGTTCCTTGGGGGTGAGGATTTCGATGCGCGGATCATCGACTGGCTGGTCCAGGGCTTCAAGGATGAGCACGACATCGACCTGCGTCAGGACCGGATGGCGCTCCAGCGCCTGCGGGACGCCGCCGAGAAGGCGAAGTGCGAGCTCTCCCAGGTGCGCGAGGCTGAGGTAAACCTCCCGTTCATCATTTCCACAGGGAGGAATGAGGCGCTCCACCTGCAGCGCACTCTCACCCGCGAGACGCTCGAACGCCTCACCGAGGACCTGGTCGAGCGCACCATCGACATCTGCAAGCAGGCATTGGCTGACGCCCGGCTCGACATCGACGAGGTCGAGGACGTGGTGCTCGTCGGCGGCATGACCCGCATGCCAGCCATCGTGAACTCGGTCTCCGACTACTTCGAGCGGGAGCCCAACAAGGGTGTGCACCCCGACGAGGTGGTGGCCCTCGGCGCTGCTATCCAGGGCGCAGCGCTGATCGAGGACAAGCACGAGATGATCCTGCTCGACGTCACGCCCCATGCGCTGGGCATCATGACGTTCGGCAGCTACTTCGAAGAGCTGATCCCTCAGAACACCACGGTTCCGACCAGCCGCACCAAGATCTTCACCACGTCGCGTGACGACCAGACCGCCGTGAAGATCCTCGTCATGCAAGGCGAGAGCAAGAAGGCCGACGAGAACGAGCTCCTCGGTGAGTTCATCCTCACCGGCCTGAGGCGGGCCCCCAAGGGCCACGTGGAGATCGAGGTCACCTTCGAGATCAACACGGACGGCATCGTGAGCGTCCACGCCAAGGACCTGGACACCGGACAAGAGCAGTCGATTCAGGTCACCGCGACCAGCGGTCTGACCCAGGACGAGCTGCACGACATGATCGAGAACGCCAAGGACTACATGGTCGAAAGGCGTGTCGATGAGCAGTTCGAGCAAGCCAAGCAAGAGGCGGAGACGCTGATCGCGGACATCGAGCGCCTGTTCCCCCAAGTGGAGAAGATCGTGGCATCGAGCGACTTCGGGCGTGACGCGATCGACAAGGCCAAGGCCGTGCTCAGCAAGACGGAGCAGGCGATGAAGGCCCGGGACACCGACGAGCTGAAGCAGCAGGTAGAGGCCCTCTCCCGGACCCATCGCATGTTCAAGGGCGTGGTGTCGCGCACGCAGTGAGGCTGTCGCCGCGTGGAGATCACATTTCAGACGACAAGAGAATGGTGTCCGACCCTCCCAAACGTCCGCACGTGAGCTCGCTGCCTCCCGAAACCGAGGACATCGACGCGTCGTGGGACGACGAGCCGTTCGGGCTCGAGCTGGACGGAGGAGATCCGTTCGATCGCGAGACGGTGGTGCCCGACGAACCGGTGGAGGACTTCGCTGCGCGGCAGATGGCGGCCAACAAGAGCGAGTCCCCGCGGCCGGTCTCCGAGTTCCCGCTTCCCAGCACTGACTTCGAGCCCGACAGCCTGCCGCCCCTCCCGCTCGAGCCCAGTGCGGGTCGTTTCAGCGACCCCGCACCGGAGCGCTTGAGCCCAGCGACGCCGGTGCCCGCCCATCGGCCCTCCGATGGATTTTCCTCGCGGAATACTCGAACGAACCCGGAGCCGCTGCGTCCCCGCGCCAAGGGCCTGGATCCCGACTTCGCCGAAGCGCCTGACAGCTTTGGCTCCCTCCCCCCCCTGGCCCACGACTTCGATCCTGCGATTGAGACACCTGACGATAACAGCGGTGAAGTGGCTCCAAGCATTCCGCGGGCCGCCGTGCAGCCGAGCGGTCTGGAGCTGGACGACTTCCGTCTCGACTCCGGCACGCCCCCGAGCGGGTCGGCACTGGATCTGGTGAGCCGCCCTCGAGAGCCGAACTCCGACCCAAAGCCGTACGCCGGAAACCAGTCCCTGGGCGCCGAGCCGTCGAGCCCGAGCCACGCACCCTCCGAGCGCTCCGAGTCCCCAGTCGTGGACATGAAGGACCGCTACGCCGTGGGTGACTTCACCGGCGCGCTGGTGATCGCGGAGAGCATCCTCGAGAGCGACCCGAACCACGGAGACGCGCGCCGCTACGCGGACAGCTGCCGTGAGGTGTTGACGCAGATGTACGCCGCTCGCCTCGGACAGCTCGACCAGGTGGTGAGCGTGGCGGTGCCGCCCGACCAGATCCGCTGGTTGTCCCTCGACCACCGCGCGGGCTTCTTGCTGTCGCTCGTCGACGGGATGACCAGCATCGAGGACATCCTGGACGTTAGCGGGATGACCCGGCTCGATGCCCTGCGAATCATGTTCACGCTGGTACAGCAGCGTGTGATCGCCCTCGAGCCCCAGCGATAGACTTTCGCGCGGGCGAGCTTCGCGCTATGTCGCGCAGTGCAGGGGTCGGCGCTCGAATGGCTCTCCGTTCGCGCCTCCGCGGCGCTGTCTCCAGTCCGCGCGCAGCGCTTCGAAATAGATCGCGACCTCGAGCGAAGGGCATGCAATGCGAACCGAAACAGCGCCTGAGCAAACCGCCGGAACCTCGCGGAAAGCCTGGTGGCTCCAGCTCGGCGTCGGCGCCCTCTGCCTGATCGCCGCAGGCGGGCTATTTCGCTACGCAGGCGAGCGGTTCCTGCCAGCGCCGGAGTTCGTCGCGGCGCTGCCGGGCCAGTCCCCCCCCGTGCCGCTCGAGGCCAATCGGACTCCTCACCCCGACGCGCCCCCTCGAGAGATCGGACCGACCTACGATGGCGACGCGGCCCTCCCCGAGCACGCGAAGGAGGTCGCGAGCTACTGGCTCAAGGCGAAGCTCGACGCCGACACGCATCGCGTCACCGGCAGCGGCCGGATCAAGTGGACCAACACGTCCGACGTTGCCGTGAGGCAACTCTGGCTGCATCTGTATCTCAACGCTTTCAAGAACGCAGACACCGTCTTCTTGCGCTCTCCGTTCGGAGCAGGGCGCAGCGGGGACAAGGCAGAAGAGTGGGGCTACATCGATCTGGTGAAGCTGAGGGCCGTCGACTTCGGCGGCGTCGATCTGCTGAAGAACACCGCGAAGCACTCACCGGACGACCCCAAGGACGAGACCGACATCCGCGTCGACCTTCCGCAGGAGGTCGCCGCCGGGGCCACCCTGACCCTGGAGGTCGAGTGGGAGTCCCAGCTGCCGCGCATCGTCGAGCGCACGGGCTACCTCTCGGATTATCACTTCGTCGCGCAGTGGTTCCCGAAGCTCGCACGACTGGAGCGCGACGGCACCTGGCGCCACTTCACCTTTCACGCCCAGAGCGAGTTCTACGCCGACTACGGCAACTACGACGTGACGCTGGATGTCCCCGAGCGCTACGTCGTGGGGGCCAGCGGAGAGACCATCGAGCGCCGGGTCGAGGGTGGTCGTCTGATCCAGCGCCAGCGCGTGCAAGACGTCCATGATTTTGCCTGGACGGCGTGGCCAGGCTTTCAGCAGCACGACGAGACCATCGACGGCGTGGCCGTGAAGGTGCTCTACCCTCCGGCCCACGAAAGAAACCTCGCGGATACGTTGGACGCGCTGCGATTCGCCCTACCGCATTTCGGCAAGCACTACGGGCGCTATCCCTACAAGACACTCACCGTCGTTCATCCCCCGCGCTACGCAGCCAACTCGGGCGGCATGGAGTACCCGACGCTGATCACCACGGGAGGCGCGTGGCACGACAGCTACTGGAACCGCGGGGTTGGCGGCGTCACCATCCACGAGCTCGGGCACCAGTGGTTCTACGGACTGGTCGGCACCGATGAGCACAACTGGCCGTTCCTCGATGAGGGATTGAACAGCTACGCCGAGCTGGTGGCCATGCGAGAGCACTACGGCGAGTCCTCGCTGGTCGCCCTGCCCAGCCTCAGCATCAACCGTCGCTCGGTGATGCGCGCGGCGGCCGCCAGCTACGGGGAGGACGACGTCGTCGGCCGACCCGCCGCGGCATTCCCCAATTTCCGCGCCATGGGCGCGCTGGTCTATGCCCGTACCGCCACCATCATGGACACCCTCGCCGGAGTCTACGGGCGGGCGAACGTCGAGCGCGCGCTTGGCCGCTACATGCGCTACTACCGCTTCAAGCACCCGGGACCGCGCCACTTCGTGGCAGCCATGCGCGAGGTGCTGGGCGACGAAGCCTCGCAGAACCTGGAGCGCGCCCTGTTCGAGCGCGGCCGCGTCGACTACACGATCCGTAGCGTCGAGTCGCAGAAGACCAGGAAGTCGGCTGGAATCTTCGACGACGGTGGGCGGCACACCGTTTCCTCGGGGGACCCGCCAGAACACGACTACACGGGACGCGCCCTGGTGTATCGCCACGGCGACCTGAAGTTCCCCGTTCAGGTCCTGCTATTGGCGCAGGTCGGCTCGCGCAGCGTCCAGGACTGGG
>JAGQIY010000832.1 GCA_020430865.1 Myxococcales bacterium | reverse complement strand
GATGTCATCGGCGTGATGGAAGAAGCAGCGATACCCGCCCGCGGTGATATCGAGATTCTCGAAGACGTAGTGGTTGGCCGCTGCTTCGATCGTGTTCCGACCGCCGGAGATGACCGGCAGCTTGCCTTCGACGGCCACGCCACGGACGATGATCTTGCGATTGGCCGTACCGGGACGCGAGAAGACGATTCCTCCGGGATACGTGGCGCCACCAAGGATCAGCACCAGGTCGCCAGGGGCCAGCCGGTCGACTATCTCGGCGGGGGTGGCGTAGGTCTTCCCGGGACCGACCTCGTAGACGACGGCCTGAGCTGGCGCGGCCAGGAGCATGAACGCAGCACCTAACCCCCAGACGATCGGGTTGCGTAGCGGTCGAAGCATCGCGGCTAGCCTAGCTTCTCGCCGCGTCACCCTCAATCCACGGGCACGCGGTTGGCGTCCGGCGCGTCGAGGTCGGCGCCACCGCCGCGCGGGGAATCCGCGGCAGGTGCAAGCGGATCGCGATCGCCCCCGTCGACGCGCTGAGGCTGCGCAGGCACGGGTTCGATGCGCCTCGGCGGAAAGCGACCGCTGACCGTGAACATCACCAGGTTTCGGTGCAAGTTGGGCAGGGCGGTCGCAGTAGCCGGCGCGTTGAACTGCTGGAAGTGCTGATAGCGCAGGCTGAACTGCGGCAGGTCGTAGTCAGGAAACCACCCTACCGCTACCTCGCTGGTCCAGCTGTTGGAGCGCTCGGCGGAGAGATCCTGGTTGTCCTGGATCAACCGGTTCCATGCGAAGCCGTGCCCGGTCGTCAGCAAGATGTTCGCCTCGGGCACGATGGGCACGCCAGCGTAGAGCGTAATGGTATCCGCAAGGAAAGCTTGCTGAGTGAGGAGGTTCACGGTGATCTGGCGGTCGTAGTTCAGCGACGCCTGAGCGAAGTTGTAGTTCCAGAACAGGCTCGCCCCCCAGCGCGGCACCAGGGCCGTGTGGCCGTCGAGGTCGTTGGCGGCGCCTCCACCCCCGCGCAGCTCGGAGGACCAGTCCCGGGCGAGATCACGACGGTAGCGCACGAGCCCCTGGAGGATCAGCTGCTCCTGCGTGGCGGTGGCGTCGATCGCGTCGACGTGGAAGAAGCTACTCGTGACGTCGAACCCCCAGCTGTCGTAGCCGACGAGGTAGTCCGCGCCCACTCCAGCGTTGAGGTCGTAGCGATTCGGCTCAGGCGCCGGAGTATCCGTGGGGATAATAAGCCCGTAGCCGAACGACTGCCGCCCGGTCCAGCGCTCGCTGAAGGCGTGATTCCACTGCTCGGTGGCGTTGACGTTCACGTGAGTCGCGCGACCGTCCGCTTGAGCGGCGCCCGCGTTCACGGGCGTCTGCAGGTTCGAGAGCGCGTTGGTGGTGCGCGAAGCACCAAGCCCGAGCAGCAGCTCGTCCTGGCCGCTGAGCGTCCAGATCCCGCTGCCTTGCACCACATCGCCGTCGCTGTTGGCGTCGGCGTGACCGAAATAGAACGTGAACGGATGACCGTAGGAGAGCAGGTAGCGATGGCGGGGAGAGTCGCTGTAGAGCTGAAGGCCGGGAGTCAACGTGCTGAACCACACCGCGACTGGAGGCGGGGTTCCGTCGGCGGGGTCATCCGCCGTACCGAGCATGTTGTCGGTCCAGCCGATGCTCGCCTCCCCCGAGAGGTGCAAGCTGGTCTGGGCGGAAGCGGGTGACGTGACCGCGGCCAGCGTCAAGCCCCCCACTCCCGTCAACAGCGCGCGCGCGACGCAACGTGAGTCACGGGCGAAGGACGCAAGGCGCATGGCGACGGCGTTTACCATGGCTGGGTCAGACGCCCACTACTTTGCCGCCCCGCACAGGCGGAAAAGTCTGTACGCGCGTCGGGGTGCAGGCGATCCTCGTGCGTCGTGGAAGCCGGCAAGAGCAAGCTCGAGAGCCTCGGTATTCCCCCCATCACACCCGGGGAAACACCTGAAGCCTATGCGGAGTTCTTCCGCGCCGCGAGGAAGCTCCGCAGCCTCGAGTTGACCAGCGTCGCACTCATACCCGCGGACGACCGCGTCGCGATACCTCCTGTCGCGATCCAGCTCGCGCTCGCGTTGAGTCACGCGGCCGACCGAACGGTCAACGTGCTCGACGCCAATACCCGGCATCCGGCACTCAGCGCCCTCGCGAGCAAGCTGGAGGAGCGGACTCAGCGCCGCAGCTTCGTCACCACCTGGATCGCCGAGCGCGTGACGGTGACGACGCCGCCTTCGGCCCTCGCTGGGTTGAACCTGGTGGAGCTGGAGCAGACGCTCGACCGCGACCGTGAGCGCTATGGATTCGTCCTGATCGACTTCACGGGCTTCGACAAGCTGGGCGAGCACGTGCGCGCCTTCCAGATCGTCGACGGCGTGTTGACGGTCGCGCGCACCGGGAAGACCAGAGAGCGAGACCTGCTCAGCAAGCACGCCGAGATACCGAGGGAAAAGAACCTCGGCGTCTTGCTCATCGGATGAAGCCTGGTACTCAGGGGGCATGCTAGCCCGCCTCCGCGAAAAGCACTTCGAGCGCTGGATCCCTGGCTATCTCAGGCACCTCGCGAAGACGTCGCTGGGGGGCGCGAAGGTGCCCGGAACTCGCCATCTGCTGTTCGCGTTCTGCGATCACTACGAGCCGCTCTGGGCCGGCTCCACCGGCAAGGCAGACATCGAGACGGGGCAACGCCGCGTCGATCAGTGGCACGAGCTGTATCCTCGGCTCGCGGATCGATACACGGACGCGGACGGGCGTCACCCCCAGCACTCCTTCTTTTTCCCCGGGGAAGAGTATCATCCCGGCTTCTTCGACAAGCTCGAGGATCTGGTGCGGCGCGGGTATGGCGAGGTCGAGCTCCACTTGCATCATCAGGACGACACGGAGGCGAGCCTGGAGGCAAAGATCCGTGACGCGGTGGAGATCTACGCCGAGCGAGGCCATTTCTCGCGCGCCGCCGATGGCAGCCCGCGGTACGCGTTCATCCACGGCAACTGGGCCTTGGCCAATGGCCGTCCAGACGGCAGGCAGTGCGGAGTGGACGCCGAGCTGCCCCTGCTTTTCCGCACGGGTTGCTACGCGGACATGACGTTCCCATCATGCCCCGACGTGACCCAGCCCCAGCGGGTCAACGAGATCTACTGGCCGGTCGGCGATCTCAAGCGCAAGCGAGCCTACGAGAACGGCCTCCCGGCCCAGGTGGGCCATTCCCTCAGCGATCGTCTACTGATGATCACGGGGCCCCTGAGCCTTGCCTACGATCCACGACGGAGGCGTCCGCGCCTCGAGTACGGCGCGGTGACCGCGGACGATCCAGCAAATTCCTCACGGATAAAAACCTGGGTCGACGCGAACATCCACGTCGCCGGGCGCCCGGAGTGGGTGTTCGTCAAGGTCTACACCCACGGCGCGCCAGATCGCCAGGCGGACTCGCTGCTCGGGGCCGGTGGTCACGCGCTGCATCGGGCCCTCGCGCAGTTCAACGACGGCGAACACTGGAAGCTGCACTACGTCACCGCGCGGGAGATGTACAACGTCGCCCAGGCAGCGATGGCGGGCCGTTCGGGGGACGCAGGCGAGTTTCGTGACTTTGCCTGCCCTCCCCCGCCAATCCGCGCGGAAGCTCTACGCAGCGCCGCCGAGTGACCCGTTTTCGGGTTGGGGGCGAGGAGCGCCGGCTCTCCGCCCGAGCTACCACCGCGCCTCCATCTCCGGTCGGTCAAGCGCCTGGCTGACGCTTCAAGGCACCTCGCAACAAGCCGATGAGTTCGCGGCTCTGGGCCCCGGCGAAGGCGAAGGCACCGAGGACGTACGCGACGGCGCCCGCGGCGATCTCCACCACCAACGCGAGCCACGCGTTCCAGCTCGGCGAGTTCAGGCCATAGCGAATCGCCAGCACCACCGCGAGCATGGGCGCGCAGGCGAACAACGGGCGCCCGATCGGGCGCAGCAGGTGCGACATCGGGATCTGGTCCCGCGCCTTGAGCACCCAGATGCTGGCGAGCGCGTGCGTGCCGAAGGCGAGCCCCACGGCAGTACACGCCCAGAGCGGCCCCAGCCAGCGGGCGAACAGGTAGACGAAGACCACGATCCCCAGTGCCTTGACGGCTTCGAGGGTCATGATCACTCGCGGTCGCAGCGTGGCCTGGAGGTACGAGCTGATCAGCCAGCCAACCGGGCGAACGATGGACAGCACGCTGAGCAACACGAGCATGCTGCCGACGAGGTTCCAGTTAGGCTTCAGGAACGCGCGCTGCAAGCTGTGAGCGACGGCGCCCAGCCCGACGGCGAGCGGAAACACGATCAGCGACAGCAGGCCAGACGCCCGCGCAAGAGCGCGCTTCTGGGCTGCGGCGTCCTCGAGCTTCGCGAAGGACGGTAGCAGCACGTCGCCGATGTGCTCACCCACCTGAGCTGCGGGAATATCGGCGATGTTGTAGGCGAAGTTGTACTGACCGACCACGCCGGTGCCGAGCACCTTGCCGACGATCAGATTGTCCCACTTGGCCGACCCAAAGTGGAGGATGTTGCCGATGGAGATCGGAAGACCGAAGTCGATCAGCTCACGGGTCGTCTTCCAGGTGATGCGCGTGGGCGTCAGCCACATCGCGCGCTCGGCGCTCAGCGTCAGGATCAGCAAGGTGACCACCGAACGCAGTATCGCGGCGAACACCAGGGACTTTGCGCCATACCCCGTGAAGGCGAAGCCCAGTGCTGCGCCCGCGTACATGAACTCGCCACACATCTGCGCGATCCCCAGCACCTTGAACCGCATTTCCCGTGCGAGAATACGACCAGGAATGAAGCTCACGCGCTCCATGGCGACGGCGAGCGCCCCAGCACTGATGTAGAATCCAAGATCCGGTGTGTCGTAGAGCTTCGCGAAATAGCCTCCCGCGAACACCACTCCGAGCAACGCGATCCAGCCGACGCTGATGTGATAGAAGGTCGCGTGGAAAGCCACGTCGTTGCCGGCTCTCGGGTTGGCCACCAGGTACTGGCCGAACCCCAGGTAGGTCGCCATGTTCGCCGTGTAGACGATGATCATGGCGACGTTCGCCTCGCCGTACTGCTCGGGCGTCAACAGCGCCGCGAGCACGATGTTGGCGATGAGACCCACCGCGCGACCGCCGACGCTGCTGGTGATGGTCCAGAGCGCGCCGAGCACGGCGCGATACGCTAGAGACACGAGACCTCCGGTCGGCACGCGACAGCGCCGCCTGGGAAAGGATCCCGAAACGGTCGACGGCGGGCGAGGCGGGGGGCGGGCAGAGACGGCTTCAAGTTAGCGGGCGGCGTTAGCACCTCGCGGACCTCGGCTCAAACCCGCTCGGGGGCCGAGCCTGAAAGAACTTGCAGTAGCCCGCAGCTTGCTGGGATGTGCCACGCTGCGTCCCGCCAATGGCCGAGACCAGCGAGACCCTTCCAGCGGAACCCGCGCGACTTCCGGAGCCGAGCCGGCTCTTCCGGCTGCTCGGCCCGCTCCTGACCATCGTCTCCATCGCGGTCTTCGAGCTGGCCGACCAGTTCGGGCTACGCATTCCGAATCCCCCAGCCATCTTGATGACGCTGGTGGTGTTCTCCGCTTTCACGGGCGGCGGTCGGGTGGGCATCTTCAGCGGCCTCGTCACCTGTGGCTACCTGGCAATTTTCTACTCGGAAAATGGGCTATCGCTCCGCTACGAGGAGGAGAACCTGCTGCGTGTGCTGGTGATCATCGTGACGGTCCCGGCCATCGTTGTGATGGCAGCGATGTCGAAGAAGCGAGGCGACCGCCTGGCTCGCGAAGCGCTGCGCATGGAACAGCAGCACTCGGCGCGGCTGCGCGAACTGCTGCAAGAGAAGGACCGCGCCGAGGTCGAGCTACGCCTGGCGAAGGAAGCGGCCGAGGCGGCGAACGTGGCCAAGAGCGAGTTCCTCGCCAACGTCAGCCACGAGATTCGAACGCCCATGAACGGCATCATGGGCATGACGGAGCTGGCGCTCGACACGGAGCTGACCCGAGAGCAGCGCGAGTATCTGGACACTGTGCGTGGGTCTTCGGAGGCCCTGCTGACGGTCATCAACGACGTCCTGGACTTCTCTCGCATCGAGGCGGGCAAGCTGGACCTGGATTCCGCTCCATTCGACGTGAGGACGGTCGTCGACGAGGTCATGCGCACCCTCGCGCTTCGAGCACACGAGAAGGGGCTCGAGCTCTGCTACGAGGTCGAACATGGTGTCCCGCCGACCTTGATTGGAGACGCTGGCAGACTGCGCCAAGTCCTCGTCAACCTCGTGGGCAACGCGGTGAAGTTCACCGATCGGGGCGAGGTGGTGGTGCGCGTCTCGGCGAAGGTTGGAACCCAGACCATGGAGGTCGGGTTCAGCGTGACCGACACCGGACCGGGTATCCCGCCGGAAAAAATGCAGCGCATCTTCGAGCCGTTCACCCAAGCCGATGGCTCGGTCACTCGCCGGCACGGGGGGAGCGGCCTGGGTCTCTCCATCTCCACGCGGCTTGTCGAGATGATGGGTGGTCGACTCGAGGTCCAGAGCGAGCCTGGGAAGGGCAGTGTGTTCAGCTTTGGTCTGCTCGCGGGCCACGAAGGCGCGCCCAGCCTGCGCCGAGGTACCGTGCCGCCGAGCGAACTCAGCGGGCGCCGCGCACTGATCGTCGAAGACATCGCCACCACGAGCCAGATCCTGTCCCGCGAGCTCGAGGAGTGGGGCATGTTCTCCGATGTCTCGACCAGCTCCGAGGATGCCCTGCACTTGCTGGACGCCGCCGCGGAGCACGCGGCGCGCTACGACTTGTTGCTCGTGGACACGACCCTACCGGGCCTCAGCGGGTTCGGCTTGGTCGAAGAGCTGAGGCGGCGCGAGACCATCATCCCCACCGTGATGATGCTGAACACGCCAAACCGTAGCGTGGACGCGGCTCACTGCAGGCGGCTCCACGTACCCGACTACGTCACGAAACCGGTCAAGCCCTCGCGCTTGGTCGAAGCCGTCATCGACGCAATGCGAGGGGTTCCGCGAGGAACGGGGAATGTGCGAATTCCCACTCAGGCTTCCCGGGTGCTCTCGGTGCTGGTCGCGGAAGACAACCTGGTCAACCAGCGCTTGATGCGCCGCCTGTTCGAGAAGCAAGGCCACCAGGTGACGCTCGTTGCCGATGGACTGTCCGCGATCGATGAGTTGACGAGTGGCGACCACGACCTGGCGCTGATCGATCTCATGATGCCCGGTTGCGACGGCATCACCGCCGTGAAGAAGGCGCGGGAGCACGAAGCTCAGGGCACGCGGCACATCCCCGTGATCGCCGTCACTGCTCACGCGATGCGCGGGGACCGCGAACGATGCCTGGCAGCTGGATTCGACGCCTACCTGACCAAGCCGATTCGCATGGCGGAGCTGTTCGACACCGTGGACTCGGTCGTCCCCGATTCCCAGGGAGAGACCAAGCCCATGCCTTCCGTGATCTTCAGCCCCGTACCGTTCAGCGGGAAGACCCAGGCGTTCGACGAGGAAGTCCTGATCCAGCACGCAGCGGGCGATCGAGAGCTTGCAGGCGAGCTGGTCGAGGTGTTCCTGGAGGAGTACCCCGGCTGGTTGGCCGAAATGCGGCGGGGGATCGAGAACACGGACGGGGAGTTGGTACGACGCGCCGCTCATACGTTGAAAGGCGCCGTGGATCACTGTGGGGCTTCCTCCGCGTTCGACCTGGCGCTGGTCGTCGAGCGCATGGGTCGCGATGATGACATGGCCGGTGCGCACGGGGCCTTCCAGGAACTGAGCGCAGAGCTCGCCCGCCTCGAACCTGCGCTCCGGGAGTTTTTGGCGAAGTCGCACTGACCCGCCCCTGTACGTCGTAGCCCGGCGCGATAAGCTGACTCTGCTGATGGCCCAACGGATCCTAGTCGTCGATGACTCGCCGCTCGATCGGAAGCTGGCGGGGCGCCTGCTCGAGAAGTCTGGCTTCGAGACGTCGTTCGCCGAGAACGGTGCCCAGGCGCTCGAATCGATCGCCGCCATGGCCCCCGATCTGGTCCTGACGGACATGATCATGCCGGAGATGGACGGGCTCCAGCTCGTGGAGACCGTCCACGCGCGTTTCCCTGCGCTACCGGTGGTCCTGATGACCGCCCATGGTAGTGAATCGGTCGCCGTTCAGGCCCTGCGTAGAGGCGCGACGAGCTACGTGCCGAAGCGAGATCTCGCGCGGGAGCTGGCCTCGACCATCCGCGACGTCCTCGAGCTGACCCAACCAGCGCGAGATCAACAGCGCGTGCTGGACTGCATCGCGGAGACCCAGACCGTCTTCGAGGTGGGTAACGCGCCGGGGGAGCTGGCCGCGTTGGTGCGCCACCTCGAGTCGGACCTCGCGCTCATGCGCTGCTTCGATCAGACGACGCTATTGCAGGTGGGCGTCGCCCTGCGCGAGTCACTCGCCAACGCGGTGTACCATGGGAACCTCGAGCTCGACTCGAAGCTGCGTGAGCTGGACGGCGGCGAGTGGGATCGGACCGCGCAGCAGCGCATGCAGGCTCCGCCCTACGCCGAACGCAAGGTGCGCGTGCTGGCGCGAATCACCCGCTCCGACGTGCACTTCGTGGTGGGAGACCAGGGCCGAGGCTTCGACCCGAAGTCGCTGCCGAATCCCGAGGATGCTGCCAGCCTCGATCGGGTCCACGGCCGAGGACTACTGCTCATCCACACCTTCATGGACGAAGTCCACCATAATCCGCGCGGCAATGAAATCACCATGAAGAAGCGGATCCACCGCGGCTGAACGCCTGACGTCGACGCTCTCCAGCTCGCTCGTGTCATTGCGCAGGGGGAGTCGAGGTGATCAGCGGCAGGAGATCTCGCACGCCGATCGAGAAGAAGTCCACCGCCCAGCCTGCGGCGGTCAGCCGGAGCACGTGCCCCATCCACCTCATCCCGCGCTCGCCGAAATGCTCGAGCAGCCTGGGCCCTGCGCGCAACACGACGAACGAGATTGCCAGCGCGACGCACACCGCGGAGAGCGTGACCTCCCGCCGCCAGAGCTCTCGTGTCTCCCCCGAGTAGATCACGACGGTCCCCAGCACGGGGACCGCCGCGAGGCCCGAGAACACCAACTCGCCCGCCAGGTGCTCGGGGTCGCGCTGGCCTGGCCAGGCGCTGAGCGGTTGGTTCCTCAGCATTTCCGTAAGGCACAACACCAGCACGAGTAGAGAGCAAGCAGCGCGGAAGCCTCCGGTCTTGATGCCGAAGTAGAGCACGACGTGGTTGCCCACCCAGGCGGCCGCGAGCAGCAAACCAAGCGCGAGCAGACTCGCGCGCCGGATCACGCGCCTGCGTTCACCTTCACCGAGCCCCTCACCCGCGATCACCAGAGCCCCGCTCAATCGGATCGGATTCGCCACCCCCAGCACGGAGATCAGCACCAGGGCCCAGTAGGTCAAGACTTCGCGCACGCTGCCCACTCCTCCTCGACGGTGGAAGAAGCTCGAGTCGGAGCATGCTTGATACCACCTAACCCAAGCTCCGAGAACACGGCCCAGGCTCGAGAGCAAGCACCAGGACAGAGCCCTGGAGCGACGCCCGCACGTCTGCATCGCGGCGCCCCCTCCGGCGGAGCGTCCGAACATCGGCACATGCACCAGACCTCGAACGAAGCACTCCGACGCGCGCCCTGGGCGGGCTCCTGGTTAGGCAGGCGAGCTCGACGAATCGGGACCGAGCGCTCGGCCCGGCGATGGGCACGCGCAGGTGATCGAGCAGCCGGGCGGATGAAGCGGGCCCACGTCGGGGGGCTTTTGTATTGGGCGTCCGCGGTGGCGCGTGGGTATACTGACGGTCGTATCTAGCGAGGCAATCCGAGATCCGCCGAACGACCCGATGCGGGATTTCCTCGTGTCGAACCACGCGCGAAGGCACGAGGCTCGCTCGCCGACACCCTCCAGGGGGGCGAGCGTGTCTGCAGAAGACCACGGAGACAGGACTAGGGGGAAACGCCGCCTGCGCGACGCCCCCCCACCCGCCAGGTTGAAACCACTGCCGGCACGAAAGGTTGCCTTCGTGGCCGAGATGCGAAGCAACGGTTCCCCTTCCCAACACCGGGTACGACTGGTGTAGGTTCCGTTCGGAGTAACGATGGAGTTCAAGCGTTCCAAACAAGGCGAGATCACCCTGCTCGAGATCTCTGGGGAGTTCGACGCCACGACCGCGCCCGAAGTCAGACCGCAGATGGACGCCGTCGCTGACGAGAAACCGAAGCAGGTCGTGCTCGATCTCTCGAAGCTCCGGCTCATCGATAGCTCGGGGGTTGGGGCCATCGTCGCGCTGTTCAAGCGCGTTCGCGCGAGCGGGGGCCAGTTCGAGGTTCGCGGCGTCACCGGACAGCCCCTCAGCATCTTCCAGGTACTGCGCCTGGACAAGGTCTTCGGCCTGCAGAGCTGAGCTCGAAACCGGCCCACGCTCCGCGCCTGGAAGCACGCAGCATCGCGAAGACGCAGCATCGCGAAGACGCAGCATCGCGAAGACGCAGCGTCGCGACGAGGCAGCGGCGCGAAGAGGCAGCGACGCCACGAGGCAGCGGCGCCACGAGGCAGCGGCGCGAAGAGACCGCATGCCTCGGTGCCGGGCGACACCTTACCAAGGAAGACT
>JAGQIY010000831.1 GCA_020430865.1 Myxococcales bacterium | reverse complement strand
CTAGCAGGGTGTTGAAGAACCACCGAAGGGTGGCTGGTTTGGGCTCACCGGGGGTTGGCGAGGCCTGGCTTGCCACCCTGTCAAGGTGGAGATTGCCGGTTCGAAGCGACTTCCTGGACTCGGATCAGGCGGTAGCTGGGCTGAGGTTGGCCATTCGTAGGAGGTTGTAGGCGGTGGCGGTGAGGGTTGCCCAGAACTGGTTTCTCGCTGTCCCGATGTAGCGCAGTTTCCGGCCTCCGCCGACGGTCTTCATCCAGCCGAAGACTTCCTCCACCCGCTTCCGCACCCGTTGACTGAGGCGATAGCCCTCATGCTGGGTCGTCCGCCCATCGATCGCGCTCCGCCTGCGGGTGGTGTGCTGGGCGACGTGCGGCGTCACCGCTCGCTCCCGCAGCGCTTCGACGAATGCGCGCGTGTCGTAGCCCTTGTCCGCCCCGAGTGTGACTCGCTTCCGCGGTCCTCGCCGGCGGTCCAGCATCAGCAGGGCGGCATCCCGTTCAGCCGTACCGTTGGCCTGGCTGACGAGCACATCGAGGACGAGCCCGTTGCGGTTCTCCATGAGGACGTGGCCGCTGAAGCAGAGCTTCGCTTCCTGGCCGCGTCCCTTGCGTGCGATCCGGGCCTCCGGGTCAGTCGTTGAGCGATGGGTCTCGTTCGTCCGCCGCTGGCCATGGAAGTCGACGTCAGCGTTCCTGCCTCCTGACGCTGGTGGCTCCTCGTCGTCGCGCGGCTTCACGCTCTTCAGCGAAGCCCATGCCTGGAGAAGTGTTCCATCCACGGTGAAGTGGTCGTCTGAAGTGAGCTTTGCCTTCGTCGCTTCGTCCATCACCGCAGCGAAGAACTGCTCGGCGACCTCGTGCTTGATCAGCCGCTCCCGGTTCTTTGAGAAGCTCGCGTGGTCGAAGGCCGGGGCCGCGATGTTCATGTTCAAGAACCACTTGAAGAGCAGGTCATACTGCAGTCGCTCGCAGAACTGGCGCTCCGAACGGATCGAGTAGAGCGCCATCAGGATGCTCGCCTTCAACAGCCGCTCCGGTGCTACCGACGGCCGCCCGATGCTGGCGTACATCGTGTTCAGCGCCGGGCTTATCTCTTTCAGAGCCCGGTCCGTGATCGCGCGGACCCGCCGGATCGGGTGGTCCCTCGGGACCAGCGCATCCGGTGTGATGCTCAGGAGCATCTCTCCCTGCTCTTCCTCGCGACCGCGCATGTCTCGCCTCCCTCCGCCCCCGGAGGCATGATCTCGCACCACCAGCCTTGTGCCGATCCCTTCTTCAACACCCTGCTAGTCGCCCGGGCAACGATCCTGCCCGTGCTCAGGTATCATCGAGACATGCGCTGGACGAAGGTCCGCGAGTTGGTTGAAGAGCGATTCGCCCCGAGCGTCGCGGGCCGCGTTCGTTTCCATAGCACGCGATACGGCCAGTGTTCCTGTGGCCGCGGCTGGATCACGATCGACGGGCGGGAGATCGCCGACCTGAACACGCTGCTGGCCTGGCCCCGCTTTGGCAGTGTGGAGCGTCCGTTGAATGCTCACGGCCACCCGGTCATCTCCGATGCAGCTCGAGCATCCGGGGTCGTCGCGGAACCGGGCGAGTTCACTCGCGCCCATCTCCACGAAGCGTGTTGGGAATTCCTCCACTCCTCGCTCAACGCATCGGTGGCGAGCACGAATCCGCTTGTGAAGGCATTGGCAGTTCTCGATGCGCGCGTTGGTGCTCAGCGCTTGGAGCGCATTCAGTCGGAGTGCTTGCACCCGCTGACCCGCGCGGTCCTCGAATTCCGGCGTCAGGCCGATGCGGAACGCAAGGTGTCCCACCCGACTGGGAAACCCGCCTGACTCGCTAGTAGAGGAATGGATACGGTGCTG
>JAGQIY010000084.1 GCA_020430865.1 Myxococcales bacterium | reverse complement strand
ATGCTGCGCGATGGCACCTTCAGGGACTCCGACCACCACCTGGCGAGCGTCTTTGCGGAGGCGGTGGCCCAGGCCCTGAGTCGCTTGTTGTCCGAACGAGCCCGGGAGCGCGCTCGGGAAGAGCTGGCCGCGGTCGTCGGAGCGCTCAAGGAGGGGGTGCTCTCGCTGGATCCACGAGGAAATATTCGGAGCGCGAACCCCGCCGCGGCGCGCCTCCTGCAGCGTCCTGCGGAGGCGCTTCATGGTGCCGTCCTCGATCGACAGGCGCCCGCGCTCGCTGAACTCGTGGCCGCCGGAGAGGAGGTCGAGGGTAGAGTCATAACCCTCGACTCGAGGCAGCTGGTCGTGACGCTGCGAGAGATCGCCGCGGCGCCGGACGGCGAAGCCGGCTGGGTGATGACGTTGATGGGGCTCGAGCAGGCTCAGCGCATGGCGCTCCGAGTCACTTCGGCGGGCGCGCGCCGTTCCTTCGAGGACATCATCGGCGGCGCTGCTGGGCTGGTCGAGGCGCTGGACATGGCGCGGCGCGCTTCCCGCGTCAGCGCGAACATCCTGATCACGGGGGAGAGCGGCACCGGCAAGGAGGTGCTGGCGCAGGCCATTCATACCGCCAGTCCCCGTGGAAATGAGCCCTTCATCGGTATCAACTGTGCGGCGCTTCCGCGCGACTTGCTCGAAGCAGAGCTGTTCGGCTACGAGCGCGGTGCCTTCACCGGTGCGCGACGCGAGGGCGCGGTCGGCAAGTTCGAGCAAGCGGGCCAGGGCACCATCCTGCTCGACGAGATCGGAGACATGCCCCTCGACATGCAGGTGAAGCTGTTGCGTGTCCTGCAGGAGCGGGTGGTCGTGCGGCTCGGGGGAGTCAACGAACGACCCGTTCCTTGCCGGGTGATCGCCACCACCCATCGCGATCTCGAGGAAGCAGTCTCCGTCGGTCGATTCCGGGCAGACCTGCTGTTCCGACTTCGCGTCATCCACGTTCAGATGCCGCCCCTCCGCGACCGCGTCGAGGACATCCCGGCCCTGGTGTCTAGGTTCCTCGAGGAGACGGCCAATGCGCAGGGGAGACCCCGGATCGTCATGGCGCCGAGCGTCCTGGCGGAACTCCAGAGCCACGCCTGGCCGGGCAACGTGCGGGAACTCGCGAACGTGATCGAGCGCGAGGTCAGTCTGCTCGACGCAGAGACGACGCGTATCGAGGAGCTCCAGGTGCCTCTGGATGGTTCGAGGCTGTCCATGCTGCCCCCTTCGAGTGGCCGCAGCTCGATCAACCCCGAGGAGAACCGATCTTCGGTCATCCCGCTGGCGGACGTGGAGCGCCGGGTGTTCCTCGACGCGTTGCGAGCCTTCGAAGGAAGCGTGTCGCGAGCCGCGAAGGCGCTGAAGGTCTCGAAGGTGACGTTCTACTCCAAGCTCAAGCGCTGGGGCGTCGACCCCAAGCGCCACTCCGACCCCGGATCCGAAGTACACTGAAGCAAGGCCATGGAGCCGCGCCTCAGCGCTCGATCGCGAAGAAGTAGATGGGCTGGTGCTCTCCCTCGCTCACCGTGTAGTAGCCGGACTCATCCGGCGCGATGCCGATGGCCTCACCCTGCGGCTCCTTGGCGAGGGGAACGGCGCACGGCGGCTTGGAT
>JAGQIY010000830.1 GCA_020430865.1 Myxococcales bacterium | reverse complement strand
GGTCTCTCGCTATTAGCTGATCATGGATGCGCGCGCGGCTCCGTGGATCTGGGCCGCAGTGCTCGCTGCACAGCTCCTCGCGTGGCCTCGGAGCACGCTGGGGGCCCAGGTGATCCCACCTGGGCGCGAAGCTCAGGTGCTCTCGCTGGTCGAGCGCGCCTTGCGCTCGCGAGCCGAGGAGGCGAAGTACGACATTCGCATCGAGCACGACGTGATTCGCGTCCAGCTCGAGAGCCAGGAGTCCGTCGTCCTGATCGTGCATCACCACGGACCGCTCGCGGGCGAGCTCGCTCCCGGGGTCGCGCTCGAGTGTGACGGCGCCGCCTGCTCCGCGGTCCAGCGCTCGCGCTGGACCGGCCTCGCACGAGCCCTGGCGCTGGAGCGGGATCGCGAAGCCGCCACGCTGTGGACCGAGGTGCAACCCGCGACTGGTGAGGCAGAGCGCACGCCTCCCTCGAGCCTGCCGGCCTCAGCCGGCATCTGGAGGTTGGTGGCCCTGGCCGGACTGGGTTGGCTGGTCTACTACTCAGTTCGTTGCCTCGCGGCAATTTCGTGGCGCGAACGCAGACAGGAGTTGCTGCTGATCGGCGCGCTCTGCGCCGTCAGCGCCGTCGTGGCCTTGGGCTTCACGGCGCACCTGCCACTCCATGAACACAACAGCTACCTCGCCCGCTCCGACTGCGCCTGGATGCTGGACTGCACGCGGGATCCAGCAGGTCCCGGCTGGGTACCAGGCTTCTTCCTGGCCTATGGTCCGCTGCTCCGAGCGTTTCCGTACAGCGTCGCCAACCTGTGCCGCTTCACTCTCCTGCTCTCCGTTGGAGCCGCGTTGCTCGCGCGTCACTCGCTCGTGCAGACGCTGCTCGACGCGGGCTGGTCGGCGCGGGACGCGCGTCACGCGGGGCTGTGGGCGCTCGGGTTGACCTGCCTGAATCCGGTGTGGATTCGCGTCGCGGTCGCGGGCACGCCATGGCCCTTCGTCGCGCTGTGCTTGTTCGGTGCGGGCGTGGCATCGCGCGATGCCTTCGCCAGGTCCGGCTGGATGAGCCTCGTACCGGGGGTCGCGGGAACCTGTCTGCTATCCCTCGCCGTCAACTCCAACCTGGTGATGCTGACCGCGCTACCGCTGTTCTGGCTCGGTCCCGCGCTGCTCCGCTCCGGACCGCGCTGGTGGCTTCCGACGCCTTGGCAGGTAGCGAGCATGACCCTGGGTCTTGGCCTGAGCCTCGGATCGCTAATCCTATTCCGCGAGGTAATAACTCTGGGCGCAAATCCGCGCACCTCGCCCTCCCTCTACCACGTCTTCTTCGACGCCCGCTTCCTTCCTCCGACCCTGGGCGTGCTGATGCTGGCAGGGTTCCTGGTCGCGCTTCGCAAGCGGACGCCGCTGCTCGCGGTGCTCTACCTCGCCGTCGTCACGCACCCAACCCTCACCAACTATGCCGGAGCACCGCTCGGCCAGAACTACCCGGTGTCACTGATCAACGCCTTCCTGGGTGAGACCCTGGCGGCGCCGTTTGCCGGCCTGGGCGCGGCCTGGGTCGTGACGCGAGGTGCTTCGTTCGGAAGTGGGCGACTGGCGGTCGCCGTGCTGCTCGCAGCGCTCATGGTCCCCGCCGCATTCGCTCGAGAGGGCTGGCGTCTGCTCACCGGAAGTCGCGTGCCCGAGCGGGAGCTCGCAGCGATCTCGCGGCTGCTCCCGACGCTACCTCCGCACGCTCAGCTGGTCGTCCCCTCGCGCATCCAGCCCATGGCCGCTGGCGTCCCGGCCCAGGGAGATCCGCTGGAGCTCCATTTCCCCGTGGGTGAGTACTTGACGGCCGAGCACCAACGCGGCCGCAGACCGCCAGTGCCCGAGCACCTCGACGCGATGGCCCGAGCCGACACGCCGGAGCTCGACGCTCCTGGGACGTTGATCTACGTCGGCGTCGCGCAGCGGAGTTTCTTCCAGACGGAGATCGACGCTGGCGTCGTCCCCAGCGACCTGCGTCGCGCCGAGCTCGAAGCGCTCTACCAACGCTTCAAGCTCGTTCCCGTGGCGACCTTCGAGCTGACGCCCGAGCAACACCCGGCGATCCCCTGGCGACTCGGGGCGGGACGCGTCGCCAAGCTGGAGCTCGGCTTCTACTGGCTGGAGCCTAGCCGTTGAAGAGGAGCAGGCTTCCTCCGCTGGCCGCGAAGTTGAACGGCGTCTTGTTGCCACTGACTGACTCGCCGCAGACGCCGAATTCGTAGGTCGCTGACGCAGTGATCTCCCATACCGCCGAGGTCGACAGCATGCTGAACGTGCCGGCTTGACCGAAGCCGTATGCTGGCGGCGAGATCGGGGTGGGCGAGGTGTTGGCGTTGGGGCGGTAGCACGCGTAGATTGCTCCGGCGTAGTTGCCCTGCCCGCTGCCCACACCGATCAGGGATTGCACGATCACCAGAGCCTTCTGCCCCTTGGCGACGGGTTGGAGTTGTTGGTTCAGGGAGGCAAGCCAGACCAAACCGCTCTGGGTGATCCCGATCCCCGCGGAACTGTATCCGGAGAAGCCGGTTAGGATTCCTTGAGGCCCTGTCGGCCCCTGAAGTCCCTGGAGCCCTCGCGGCCCCTGGATGCCCTGGAGCCCCTGTGCCCCTTGGTCGCCCTTGGGCCCCTGAGGCCCGGTCGGCCCCGTCGTGCCCTGGATCCCCTGGAGACCTCTGGGACCGGTGGCACCCGGAGCACCTGCGGGCCCCGTCGCACCGCGAGCACCGGTCGCCCCGGTGGCTCCAGCAGGGCCCATGGGTCCCTGCGCACCAGCAGGTCCCGCCGGGCCCGTCGCGCCACGAGCACCCGTCGCGCCCGCGGGCCCCGTCGCACCTGCCGGCCCCGTCGCGCCACGCGCACCCGTTGGACCAGCCGGACCGATGGAACCGGTCGCGCCTGCGGGTCCAATCGCGCCAGTCGGCCCAGCAGGCCCGGCGGGTCCCATGGCGCCAGTCGGCCCCACCAGCCCCGAGCTGGGGCCCACCCACTCACCGAACTCGTTGATCACGAGTCCACCACCGACGCTCACGGTGTTCGGCGAAATGTCACCGACAGCATTTCCACACGTCAATGCGTAAGGCACGCTGGTGATGGGCTGACGTGGCGTCATCTCGGCGTCGCTCCCCACCTGAACGCCGAGGTACATCACCGAACCGTCGAACAGCGTGGGCGGGAAAGCCGTCGCGCTCCCGAGCTGCACCGAGAAGAAGCCATCGACCAGCTCCACGCTCTGGGTCTCCGTCCAGAGCAGCGTCGTCCCGTCGGCGTCGGCATACAGGGTGAAGGTGAAGTCCAGCGTATCGCTGATCGGAGCGCCCGCGGAGTCGAACAACCGACCTTGCTGAGTCAGCGAATCCGGTACCTGCGCCGAGGCCGCGGAGGCCGCACCAAGAGTACCCGCAAGTGCGAGCGCACCGATAACATGCTTGAGTCTCATCGCCTTCTTCCTTTGCCTTCCTGAGCGTTCGTTTCCGCTGGGATCATTGAGTGGCACCAACCAGGCCCATCTGCAGTCGATAGGAGCTGCTCGACATCACCCGATTGCCTCCGGGTGCCTCACCGTTGACGAGCACTGCGCTGTAGCTACTGGACGAGACGCGGGTCCCGCCGCTGGTCAGCGCCTGCCCGGGCGCTCCAGGCACCACCGGCTCTCCACCGCTCCCCGCGACGCCACCGATCCCGCCCGTTCCAGCCAAGCCGCCCGTCCCAGCGCTCCCGCCCGAACCCGCGTCGCCTCCGGAGCCAGCCATGGGCTGCCCCGCCTCCCCCCCAGCGCCTGCGATCGGCGCTCCGCCGCTGCCTCCGGAGTCGCCTCCGGCGTAGCCCATGCCGCCGCCGTCGCCGCCGCTACTTGCGCTCTTCTTGCTGTCGTCGCCGTCACATCCGCCGAGCGCCAAGCAGATGGCGAGCAGAGTCAGGCCAAGCCCACGAGTCATGGGAGGAAGCTAGCGGGTCCGAACGACTCGAGCTTGAGCGCACCCTGAGCAGAGCTTGAATTCGCCGCGGCCTACCGATCCGCGGTCGCAAATGCAGAAGAGGCGCCGAGCGTGGAGCTGGCGCCTCGGAGCACGGTCGTCGACAGGCTCAGCGACTCGCGACGCCCGAGCTGGCGTCGTCGTGGCCCATCTCGATCAGCTGGGCGCGATACACCAGCTTACCGTCTTCGGTCATCACCTGGCCGCCGAGATCGCGGCCATGCGCCGACTTGCTCGTGGTCACGCTGAGGGTCGCAGACTTCTCGCCGATGCGCACTCGATACTCCGTCCGCTCGCACTTCACCGACTCGTCGCCGAGCATGCACGTGGTCTTCTCGCTGCCCAGCTGCTCCTCGTTCTCGTCAGGCGCGAACATGGTACGCGCCATCAGCGCCTCATAGGCCGCGAGCGTCGCAGGCGACTCCTTCTCACCGTCGAGTTCACTGACCTGGAGGATGCGCCGCGGGTCCTTTGCATCCACACGGAGACGCAGCGTCGAGGCGTGCTTGCCTTGTTCCAGGCGGAAATCAATCACGAAGGCGTGCTTCTCGCGGGCGACGACTCGCTCGGTCAGGGTCATCGGCTGCTTGGTGAAGCTGCCAGTGAAGCGCTGTACGTAGAAGTCGCCCACCTGCATCGTCACCTCCGCGGTCGGCTCGGCGGTGTCGGCAGGTGCTTCGTCTTCGGTGGGGGTCTCGGGCGCGGTCTCCTCGGCGGCCCCCGCTGCGTCGGTGCTCGGTGCCTCGGGCGCAGGCGTGGCGCCCCCACAGGCGACGATCAACAGAGATGCGGCACAGCAGGCGATGAGCGGTAGCTTCATGGTCCCCGTAAGCCAGAAGCCGGTCGGGCGGGCCAAGTTTTCACACACAATCGCCGTCAGCGCCGCGCTCGGCCCCCCAGCGCGATCTCTCCCCCGAGAGATCCGACGTAGTGGCGCTCGCCGTGTTTCTACGCAGGTTTGGGGGTGAGGGAGATGCCCGGAAGCCGCACGCCAGGCTTCGTCAAGGCCGAGGGGAACTCCGCACGGATGCGCTCGCCGAGATCCGCCATGTATCGGGGAAAGGCGACCGAGACCCCTGTCGCTGCCACGCTGGCTCCGATGGCCGTCGCCCAAGCAACCGGCCCCATCGGGCGACAGCCGAAGAACTGGCTCACGAACGGCGTCTGGATGATCGATGCCAGCAACATGGCGGAGCCCATGCTCGTCACCACGACCTGTGAGGAGTAGCCCCCGATGCGCATGGTCTGGCCAAGCTGAGACCCGACCAGCGCAGCCAGACCGATGGTGCGCGCTCGCGCCTGGGATCCGGTGAAGCGCCCAACCAGCCAGGCGGAGCCGGCGCCCAGGGCGGTGACCCCAGCGCGAGACGCGATCTCGCGGTTCAACGCGCTGCCGAGCGAAGCCTCTGGGCCCTCGTTGGCCAGGCTGGTCAGCACTTCCGGCGACGGGGGGCGCAACGCGATGGCCATCGCAGGCACGACGTCGGTGAACAGGTTCACCAACAGCAGCTGCCGCGCGTTCAGCGGCGGACGCCCATCGACCAGGCCCGCGCCGAGCGTGAACCCAATTTCCCCGAGGTTACCCCCGACCAGGATGGAGACGGCTTCACGCACTGAAGCCCAGGTGGCCCGCCCCTCGACGATCGCGTCCACCAGCGTCTCGATGCGCTCGTCCGTGACGACCACGTCCGCCGCACGCCGCGCCGCAGCGGTGCTGTGCTCCCCCAGGGCGATGCCGACGTCTGCCAGGCGGATCGCTGGCGCGTCGTTCGCCCCATCGCCCACCATCGCCACGACCTTGCCCGAGCGCTGCAGCGCACGGACGATGCGCACCTTCTGTGAGGGAGTGACGCGAGCGAACACGCTGATCTTGCCGATGCGGGCGTCCAGCTCGTCCTCCGTCAGGTTGCTCAACTCCGCGCCGGTCAGGGTTCCATCGGGAGACAGCAGATCCAGCTCCTTGGCGATGGCTTCGGCGGTCGACGGATGGTCTCCCGTGATCATCAGCGTCTTGACGCCGGCTCGCGTGAGTCCTGCCACCGCCTCGGCCGCCGTGGCGCGCACCGGGTCGGAGAAGGCGAGGAACCCCCGAAAGCTCAGGCCCACGAGGCGGGAGGCGTCGAGGTTGTCCTCGTGGCCGGCGCGCCGCTCGGCCACCGCGATCACCCGCAATCCGGCGCGCGCAAGGCGCTCCGCCTCCGCGTTCAGGCGCTTGGCGGTGATCTCGTCGAGCGGCACGCTCTGGCCAGCCGTGGCGCGCCGGGTACACGCGGGCAGCAGCACCTCGGGCGCGCCCTTGACACTGAGCAACGCACCGCCTTCCACCTGGCTCGTTACCGCATGGTAACTCCGCCCAGCCTCGAAGCTCAGCTCATGGGTCTTGCGCCAGCCGTCCGCGCCGTAGTCTCTCGCCACCCCCAGGCGACGCGCGGCGTCGTTCAGCGCCTCGTCCAGCGGATCGTTGCGTCCAGCGGCCGAGCGTCGGTCTGGCGTCGCGCGGAGCGCCGCCGCGAGCACCTTGATGCGAGCACCGCTGGCGGCGGTGAGCGCCTGCTGCTCATCCCCATCGCTCAGGGACGTCAAGCGCACCTGGCCCTCGGTGACGGTGCCAGTCTTGTCGACGCAGAGCACGTTGACGCGCCCCAGCGCCTCCACGCTGCGCACGTTCCTCACCAGCGCGCCGCGCTGGCTCAGTCGGCGCGCGGCGGCCAGCTGGGCCGCGGTCGCGAGCAGGGGCAGACCCTCCGGAACCGCGCCGACAGCCAGGCTAACCCCGGTGTCCACGAGATCCGCCAGGCGACGACCACGCAGCATCCCAGCGCCCACCACACCCACACCAGCGGCCAGCGCGACGGGCCCAGTCAGGCTCATGAGCGACCGCAGACGCTGCTCCACGCCGCCCACCCTATCTTTCCGCGCGGCAGCACCCCGACGAGCCTCTGTCTCGTCGCCGCAAGCGACGACCACAGCCGTGGCGCGCCCCGCGGCGATGGAGGTCTCCGCGTAGAGCATCGAACGCCGATCAGCCACCTGGGGATCGAAGTTGACGCCGCTGGCCTTCACGACCGGCAGCGATTCACCCGTGAGACTGGAAGCGTCGACCTCGAGTGACTCGCTGTCGATCACACGACAGTCCGCAGGCACGACGTCGCCTGCCTGAAGCAAGACGAGATCGCCCTGGACCAGATCTCGAGCGCTCACGTAGCTCGTCTGGCCGCCGCGCCTCACCAGCGCATGTCGCGTCGCCGAACGCGCCAAGTCACGAATTGCTCGTTCCGTACGGAACTTTTGCACGCCGCCGATCAGGGCGTTCAACCCGACGACTCCACCCACCATGACCGCGTCCGCCGTCGAACCCACGACGGCGGAGAGCCCTGCTCCCGCGGCCAGGAGCGGAGCCAACGGGTTGAACAGCTCGTCGGTGATCGCCTCCACCAGCTCCACCGCGGCGGGTCGCGGCTCGATGTCCATCCGACGACGATTCATCACCTGGCGCAACACGAGGCCGGTCGAGCTCGAGCCGAGGCGCGCCAGCGCGCCCTCGGCGGTCAGCGCGTGCCACGGCGTTGGGTCACGAGGCGGAGGCAGCGCGCGGCGCTCCAGCGCAAACGAGTTGCGCAGGCCATTGGCCATGGAGATCAGGGTCGCCGTGTTGACGACGAACAGCACGCGGCGCGTGGTGAGCGGAAGCAACCCGCCTGCGGAGACGAGCGCACCCAGCGTGGCCGCGCCCAGTGCGACGTTCACGCTCTGCTTGGAGACGGCGCGGGCGGTAGGGCAAGCCTCGATCAGGAAGCGCACGTCGCTCAGATCCTCGCGGCATATGATGTCTGCCCCCCAAGGCAGCGGTGCGTCACCGCGACACAGACC
This sequence comes from Myxococcales bacterium, assembly GCA_020430865.1. Next base: position 6,960 of record JAGQIY010000830.1, on the reverse strand, counting down.
GACCCCCACGTCCGCCGCCGCGAGCGCCTCGCGGTTGCCGGTGGCGACCAGGCAGACCACCCGACCCTCGCGCTGCAGGCGACGCACTCCAGCCGGCACGCCCTCCCCCGTGGTTATCACGTCATCGACGTTCAACCCCTGCAGAGAGCTCTCGTCCGCGTGGGTCAGCACCACGCGCATCTCCGCAGCGTGGGCTGCCGAGATCAGCTCCTCGACGCCCGTCTGCGGTACGATGTCGAGCTCGGCGAGCGCGACGACGAGGCCGTCTTTCGCGAGAGCGAGCACCAACGCGCCCTTCTCCGACCACTCCGCCGCGAGCTCCTCGTGCTCCTCCGACGCCTGCGCATCCAGCAAGGCCAGCGGCCCGAGTCGCCACTCCCCGGAGCGCTGCACCGCGACCGGCGACTCGGGGTCGAAGAGCTGTCGTGCCTGGGCTCTCACCTCGGAGCCCTCGAGGCCGTCGCTCTTCACCCGACCGAAGGTGAACTTGTCCTTCGCGACCAAGTCCCCCTGGATCACCAGGCAGTCGACGCGATCGAGGCGCCTGACCGCGGTGGCGTCCATGATCACGATCCCCCGACCGCTCAGCACCCGCGCCAGCTCCGAGGAGAAGACCTCACGACCCAGGCGGGCCGGCTTGGGCAGCCCCCCGAACAGCGCGGCGATGGCGCGCTGCACATTGCGCGTGGTGACGAAGCTCAACGCGAACCCGCCGAGAGACACGAACCACGCACGGTCCGCGTACTCTTCGATGGGTCCGCGCGGCAACGGTACCGGCCGCGGTTCGACGAAGCCGTGTTCGACGTCGAGCTCGGCGCGCTCCGCAGTCAGCTCGGTGTGGCGACGCTGCCAGGCACGTTGCCGAGCACGCACCTCGCGCAGCGCCGCGAGCTTGTGGCTCAGCTCGACGAGCTGCGTTCCCTTGCGCTGAGCGAGGCCGCTGGCGAACGCGCTGGAGAGGTTCAGCACCAGGTCCGAACGCTCGAGACCCAGGCGTTCGTCGATCCCGCGACGCAGACGCGGAGAGGCCTTGAGCACACTGAGGAGGGCCGCAGAGCTGGACCCCACCACGAACGGCTTCAGCGGAGAGACGGTTATGACGGTCGCCAACCCCAGACCCGCCATATCCGCGAGGATCTCCACCAGGAGGCGCGTGGCGGGTTCCTCGTCCGCCGGATGCGCCGCCTCCGACTCGACGAAGCGAGCTCCATCCACTCGCGCCGCGTGCTCGGCCTCCCGCACCAGACCCTCGAGCTCCTCGAGGCCAAAGGCCTTGGGAGCGAAGGCGAAGACGACACGCCGAGTGTGCGGATTGACCTCCGCCCACTCCAAGTGCTGGAGCTCGCTGGTCAGGCGCTCGATGGCTTGCGCGAAACGACGCAGCTCCTCCCGACCGAGCTCGGGGTACTCGATGTGAGCCCGGGTTTCACTGATCCAAGTTCGCCGAGACCGATCCTTGAAAAGCGCGACGGCTGACCCCAGCAGCTCGGAGAATCCCATCACCTCGAGTCTTACAGGTGATGTCTCAGGTCGTCGATACTCTGTCGGCAGGCCGACGTCGGTCGCGGCGCTGCGCGCGTGCCGCAGCGCGGCGTCTTGCCCTACCTTCCCCGAGCAACTGCCACGGAGTTCTTCCGCGTCCCGCAACCGGCTAGAGCAGACGCTTCACCCACTTCATCTTCTCCTCGGTGTACGGTGGGTAGCGCAGCGCCGGGTCCACGAAGGTCGGCTTGTCCAGCACGCTCTTCATGTGGCTGAAGGTGTTGAAGCTGCCCTTGCCGTGATACGCGCCCATGCCGCTGGCTCCAACGCCGCCGAAGGGTAGGTCGGGGGGGAGCATGTGGCTGATCACGTCGTTGATGCACACCCCACCAGAGCTGGTGCGCTCCACGACACGGTCGGCGTTCTGCTTGTCGCGCGTGAACACGTACAGCGCCAGCGGCTTCGGACGCTGATTGACGAAGCGAATCGCCTGGTCGAGGTTGGAGACCTTGATCACCGGCAGGATCGGCCCGAAGATCTCGTCGGCCATGACCGGCTCGTCCCCGGTGATTCCGCGGAGAATCGTGGGAGAGATGTAACACTGGTCAGCGTCGGTGTCTCCGCCCACGACGGTCTCACCGCTGTCGAGCAGCTTGCTCAGGCGCTCGAAGTGACGCCTGTTGATGATGCGCGCGTAGTCATCGCTCTGCTTCGGATCGTCGCCGTAGAACTCCTTGACCACCTTCTTCAGGGCATCCAGCAGGGGCCTCTCCAGGGACTCGTGGACGAGCACGTAGTCGGGCGCGACACACGTCTGCCCTGCATTGAAGAAGCGGCCCCAGACGATGCGACGGGCGGCGGTCTCGAGGTCCACGTCTTGATCGACGATGCACGGGCTCTTGCCGCCGAGCTCCAGGGTCACCGGAGTCAGGTGCTTCGAGGCGGCAGCCATCACGATCTTCCCCACGGCGCCGCCGCCCGTATAGAAGATATGATCCCAGCGCTGCTCCAGCAGCAGGCTGGTCTCCTTGACGCCGCCCTCCACGACCCGAACGCAGTCGCGGTCCAGGTACTTCTCGATCAGGCGCTTCTGCAGTGCGCTGGACGCCGGCGCGAGCTCGCTCGGCTTGATCACGGCGCAATTCCCTGCGGCAATTGCACCGATCAACGGAGCAAGGCTGAGCTGGATGGGGTAGTTCCACGCGCCGATGATCAGCGCGACCCCGAGCGGCTCGGGGACGATGCGCCCGCGGGCTGGCTGCACCGCCATGCTGGCGGACACCCGCCTTGGCTTCATCCACGACTTCAGCTTCTTCATCGTGAGCGCCAGCTCCGCCTTCAGGAACTGCGGCTCCGCAGACCACCCCTCGAAGTAGGGCTTGCGCAGGTCCTGCCTGAGCGCCTCCACCATCGCGTCTTCGTTTTCCTCGACCATGCGCATGAACTGGCGCAGCTGTTGAACACGCCACTCATACGAGCGAGTCGCACCCGACTCGAAGGAGGCGCGCAGGGTGTCGCACACGGCGACGATTTCGGCATCCGGAGTGCCCTCGGCGGTCTTCGGGGATGCGTCGGTGGAGAAGCTGGTGGCTTGAGTCATGGCCGGCGGATCATAGTGTGCTTGGCGCGCACCGACAGCCCTGCACAGGCGAGCACCGCAAAAACCCGGAAGATTCGCCGACCTTGCCTCCCGCCAGAGCGCGCAAGCCACGCTCGCGAGACGCTCGCGCCGGCGTTGATCTAGAGTCCCTCGTTCTCTTCGCGCCAGGCCACCCGTGAACGAAGTCAGCTGTAGGACCCTCCAACTGTGCGTTGCAGCCGCGCAGCACTTCGACAAGCCGCTGAGCGAACTCGTCGCAGGCTTGGACGTTCAGCTCCCGAGCATCGACCAGCGCGGTGCGCGTATGAGCTGGTCGACCTTCGTGGACCTGTGCGAGCGATTGGACGAGACCGTGGGCGGGCACCGCGCGCTGCTCGAGCTGGGGGAGGTCGCGTTGCTGGACCCCGAGGTTGCCCGGCTGCGGGCGGTCGCCGGATACTTCGGGAGCGCCCGTTCCGTCTACTGGGCAGCTTGCAGCTGGTACGGACCGTCGCTCTTCCGGAACCTGAAGTTCGCCTACGAGGAGCAGGACGAGCGAGAGCTGCTCGTGCGCCTGGAGATCCCCGAGAGCGATCGCGACTGTCAGGCGTTCTTTCACCTCGCCGCGGGCGCCTTGCGCGTGCTGCCGGACTATCTCGGTCAACCGCACGCGGAGGTCACGGCGGACCTCTCCCCAAGAAAGGCCAGCTATCGCGTCCTGGTCCCGCCGGCGCTGACCCTGAGCGGGCGCCTCAAGCGTTGGTCGAAGGCGCTGGTAGGCGGCAAGACCGCGGTCGAGCAGCTGGCGCTGCAAGAGGACCTGCTCCGGGACCGCGAGGCCGAGCTGGAGCGCAGCGAAGAGAATCTCCTACGCACCCTGGACGCACTTCCTTACGGCATCGTGATTCACTACGCGGGAGAGGTACGCTACGCGAACGCCTCGTTCTGGGAGAGCGTCGGGGGGGTCGTCGGGAGACCGAGCCTGCAGCTCCTGGACCTTGTGCACCCCGATGACATCGCTCGAGCGACGCGCCTGATAGCCCGCGCGCCCGACAGCGCAGGACCGGCCACTGCCGAGGTCCGCTGCCAGACCCCGGGCGGCGGCGAGTGCGTGCTGGAGCTGTCCGTTGGAAGGCCCATCACGCTCAAGCAGCAAGAGTTTTCCCTGCTCTCGACCCGAGAGATCTCGAGCAAGCGCCGCCTCCAGACACGCTTGGCCCAGGTGGACCGTCTGGCGTCACTGGGAACCCTCGCCGCGGGCGTGGCGCACGAGATCAACAACCCAGTCACCTACGTTCTCGGCAATCTGTACATGGCGGAGCGCATGCTCAACACCGGGAGCTATTCCCCCGAGGATCTGAGCAAGCTCTTGGCCACCGCCTCGGAAGGCGTCGAACGCATCAGCGAGATCGTCAGCGACCTGAAGACCTTCGCGCGGCCCGATGAACGCGAGCTGGGTGGCGTGGACATCTCGCGGGTACTGAAGAGCGTGGTTGGGCTCGCGCGCACCGACGTCAAGCGCAAGGCGCAGCTGATCCTGCACCTGGAGCCGGTGCCGCCCGTGGTCGCAAGCCGCGCTCGACTGGCACAGCTCTTCCTCAACCTGCTCGTGAATGCCGTCCAGGCGCTGCCGGAGCGCGAGCCGCGGGAGAGCCGGATCACGGTCACCTGTCGGGTCGCAGGACCCTGGGTGAGTGTCGAGATCAGCGACAACGGGGTAGGCATCGACCCAGAGTCCCGGGAGCGGGTATTCGAGCCTTTCTACACCACCAAGCCCGCGGGCGTGGGAACCGGCCTGGGGCTCTCGATCTGTCATGGCATCGTGGAGAGTCTGGAGGGCCGCATCGTCGTGGAGAGCGACGTCGGCATCGGCACGACGTTTCGGGTGTTGTTACCCCACGGAGACGAAAGCCTCCAGGTACAGACCCAGCCGCCAAGGTCCAGCGCTCGACCGATCGCCGTGTTCGCGGATGACGACGTGGTCGAGCTGTTCCGCAGCGCGCTCGAAGACTACGCGGTGTTCGGTCACGACCTGGAAGACCTCCCAGAGAGTGAGGCGCAGCTCTGGGTCGCGGACCTCACGCGCAGCGTTTCGAAGGAAGCTCAGCGAACCCTGGCGAGCCACGCCAACTCGGGGCGCCCCGTCCTTCTCCTGGTCGACTCGGAGACGAAGCTCGCGACGGAACTCGCTCGGAGCCAGGCGGAGAAGCTGTACAAGCCGTTCCGCTTCCGTGAGCTGCGCGCGCTGGTCGCGCGCCAGCTCCACGCTTCGCAAGGCGAGCTCAGCTGAGCTGATCAGGCAGACGAGGCGGCTCCACCGCCAGGGTGTCGAACAGGATGTCGATGTAGCCGGGCTCCGGCACCTTGCCCTCGATGCGCTCGACGATCAGCCGGCTCAGCGACTGAACCTCTACGTCTCCTCGCGTCTTCACGTGAAGCGTGAGGTGAGGCTCGATGTCGCGCTCCGCGTTGAACGTTTGCTGCAGGGCATAGCTCTCGATCGAGCCCGACTCCGCGACCAACGCGTCCAGCGCTTGAGTCAGGTCCCGCGGCGGCGGGCCGTCCAGCTCCGCGATCAGCGTCTTCTCGTCTTCGAGCTCCGGGATGTCTCGGACGTAGTTCACCAGAGGCAGCGCGGTGTTCTGCGCCAGGCTATCCACTTCCGCACGGCTCAACAGGAGCTCCGTGTCGTGGAGCGGGTTCAAGACCAATCCAACCACTCGCTCGTCGTCGATCACCTGGAGGGCCATGTCGAGCGCGGCGAGGGCCGGCACCGAGCAGTACTCGAGGCCCCCCTCGCCCGTCGTCCAGCCAAGCTCGTCCTGCACCACCTCGAGCATCGAGGTCTCGGTGAAGAGCGCTGCGTACTGGTCTCCGTCTTCGTCTTCGAGCAGGTGAGGGATCAGCGAGAGGCCGTCCGACATCTCCACCTGCACGCCGAGCGGCACCCCATCCATCGGTACCTGCAGCGGGACGTACAGCTCCGCGCCCTGCAGCAGCTCGAGCAGCCCCTTCACGTCGCGCCGCAGGCCACGATGCGCCGCTGCCACGGCCTCCGTCACCTGGTGTCCTTCGATACGCTGGGGCGATTCCGATTCGTCTGTCATCTGAAGCATTCTCGCCTCGCTGCCAAGTTCACCGTCGGCGAGGGTCGGCTCTCGAACCACATCTTCATCGGCGGGTCCAGGACTGTTTGATCAGACGGCCGATACATCCGCGACCGGCCGCTTCACGCCGAGGAAAGGCGAGGTCAGGCGTGGCGAGGCGCGCGTGCGAGGCCCATCCAGGGCGCCCCCCTCGACTCCGCCAGCTCGTGAACGCCAGGCCGACCGCCCCGTCGAGAGGTCAGGCCGCGGGCCCGAACGGAGTTCCAACGGCTGTCAATATCCATACGTGAACAGTGACGCTAGCTAGCGTTAGCGGAGCCGATGAGTGACAACGCCAGGCTTCTTCGGCCGCGAGGACGACGCCCCCAGCGCAGCGAGGGCGACACACTTCGAGTCAACCGCGCAACGGGTCGGCTCGGAATTCACCCATGCAAATGACAAACTTGGCGAGCGTGAGACCAGCTCGAGTGCCATGATCCGCGTTCCGTTGCCGTGAACCGCTCACTGAGAATCCCTCGCCCGATCGCCCACCCTTCGGGGAGCATCCCGAGACCGCGCGGCACGGCCGGCCTGACGAAAGGCGCCCCGCCCCGCATCGAAACATTGCGGACGTTCACACAGACGACGCCCACACAGCTCCCCCGCATTTCCACGCTGACATATATCGCAGCTCGTTCCGCAACGAACGCTCACTTCAATCCCTCATGCAAACTCACGAGTTGGTCGTGGAACGCGAGTCACCGATGGCGTGCTGGGTCAAGCAACACCCGAAATCGGCATGCGGCGATGGAG
>JAGQIY010000829.1 GCA_020430865.1 Myxococcales bacterium | reverse complement strand
TGTTTCTCCTGGTAGGTCAGGTTGGTCATACACCCGTATCTGCATCGCTTGCCTTGGCGGGTGCGGAGCGTTTGTTTGTGCTCTTGGTTGCTTTTACGACCCCGGGGTAAAACTCTTTAGGAATTTCTTTCGGTGCCGCGCGCGTTTCCTGCGCTTGGGGGCTTTTACGGCGCGGGGTGGGGGAACTTGAGGGAAGAAGGAGGCAGGCGCCGGGGGCGCTGTCGGGGTGGGCACGAGGGCGGATGGGGTGCTGGGAGTCGCTGCGTTCTTGAGAGCGGCTGCTTTGGCGGGCGAGCCCGCTCCCACCGGTGAGACGCGCGTGCCGTGACACGACATCGCGTGAGGAAGGCTCGGGACTGCGCTTTGGACGCGCGCCTCTCCCGGCTGCGTCACCATGGCCGGCTCAGCGCTTCAAGTCGCGGTAGACGTTTTCGTGGGGACCGACAGCTTCCAGATAGACCAATCGAACGCCGTCATCGCGGGTGTAGCCCAGCAGGTACAACTGGCCGAGGCAGCGAAACTTGTAGACCCACAATTCGGAGAGATCGGCCTTCTTCTTTTCGCCGATGTCGCGCTCGCTTTCCTGGATTCGCAGCGGGAAGGCGTCCTTGGACATCCTGTTCTCCTGGTGCGTGAGGGAGTGCATCAGTTGCCCAGGTGTGCAGTTACGTCCAGGGGTTCAGCAGGCCTACGTTCGTGGCCTCGAAGTCACCGACGTTTCGTGTAACCACCGTCAGGCCGTGCACCAGGGCAGTGGCCGCGATGAGGGCGTCGCGCTCCGCACGTGGGTCTGGAACATGCAGCCTCGCGCAGCACCGTGCGACTCCGGTATCGACAGGAAGGATTCGTCCGTCAAAAGCCGGCAGCACGTGTTTGTCGAGCCATGCGCGCAGGAGGGCGGCTTGCGCGGCATCTCGCCGCTCGACGAGCAGGATGCCCAGTTCGAGCTCCAGCACGGAAATTGCCGACAGGAACATCGCGCTGGCGGACGTTGCCTCAGCCCAGGCGGCGACCCGCACGTCGGCCTTGCCCGTTCTGGCCTTGCGCAGCTCGGAAACGACGTTGGTATCGAGCAGGTACATCAGGAGAGATCTGCCGGGCGAAAGAGCGGCGCGCTCGCACGCACGGGCTCGAACTCGATGTCCTCGAGGCCGGGCATGGCGAGCAGATCGACGATGCTCGGCTGCTTGGCGATCAAGCTGCGGTAGGACTCGACCGAGAGCAACACGTGGGAAGGACGCCCGCGGTCGGTGATGAAGACGGGGCCTTCGAGCGCGGCTTTCTTGGCGCGCCCGACGTCGTGGTTGAATTCGCGACTCGACAAAGTGGTGTTCATAACAGCATGCTCCGGGCTGTAGGTATGTTTCTACATTCTACTTGGTGGGGTGCCCAACCTGAAGGTTCCATGCACGCTTGGGGAAATCGGGGACAGACCACGATTTTCGGTCCCCAGAAACGTGACGACCGCCGGCAGGGGTGCGCGGCGGTCGTGGGGTGGTAGGGTCGGTGATCTGCCGGCTGCGGGCCGGGGAATCCGGTAAGGCTGGCGGCGTCGAGGGCCTGCGTTGCGTCCAGCATGTGCTGCAGGCGGATCCGGTCATCAGGAAGCATATCGAGTCTGAGCGGTACGGATGATGTCGTCGCGGAAATACCGGCTGAGGTCCCCAGCGGTGCGAAGGTCGATCGTCTTGCCACCCATGAG
>JAGQIY010000828.1 GCA_020430865.1 Myxococcales bacterium | reverse complement strand
CTATCGACGATCGCCGCAGCGTGACGTTCTCCCCACTCTGTCCAGGCCCGAACTCCTGCCGCACGGCGTTCGGTCTGTCGAGCCTCGCTGAGTCGGTCCCAACCGCTGCGATCGTGAGAAGCCTGGGTTCCGGTGTAGACGGCCAAGAAGTGCTTCATCTCGTGGACCTCCTGTCAGTAGTTCGCCTGGGCAATCGGACGCACCTCGACGGAGGCCTCGCCCTGCAACATGGGACAACCCTCTGCGAGTCTTGCGGCCTCCTCGAGGCTTTCCGCCTGGATCAGCGTGAAGCCCAGTACGAGGTCTTTCAGCTCCGTGAAAGGGCCGTCGGTCGCCACGCCCGGGCCACGCACGACCTTTCCAGCGCGGTCCAGCGGTTGGCCGTAGTCCTTCACGTGGCCCTTTCGCTCGAGCTCCTGAATCCAGGTCATGAACGCCTGCATGCTGGCGCGGGCCGCCTCGGGAGTGCCCATCGCCCGTTGATTGGCTTCGGCGCTGGCACGGTACAGAAACATGAAATCAGCCATGAGGTCCTCCTCGGTCGAGGCCGCGCGTGATTCCTCGGGCGCGGCGGTTCGGCTCCATTGCCGACGCTACCCGAACGACGGGCGAGGTGTGCCCATCCGGACATGCAACGCGTCTCACCCCCCAAAAAAAAACGAGCGACGTGGAGCAAGCGTCCTCGAAGCGTGTTGCTTGCGCGACCTCGAGTCCCGTGCGAAGCTCTGGGCCGAAAGGAGACGAACTATGGATGCCCGACCCCGATTCTCAGTTTCGTTCGTCTCCGTGCGCGTTGCGATCCACGCCTGACGCGGACTGCGTTCGCGATGCTGCCTCGATCCGGCGACCGCGCGTTCGGAGACGTCCCCCTTGTTCATCCCTCAAGCGGAGTGTCTCGACGTGTATTCTCTCGAACAGCTGGGCTTTTCTGGCTTTTTTGCCGCACAGGCGGCTGAGTTCTCGACGCAGGGCTGGATCCCTGCACGTGTTTCCGCGGCTTCCCAGAGTCGCTTTCATCTGCTGGGCTGCGAGGTCCAGCTCGCGGAGCTCTCGGGTCGGCTGCGCCACGAACTGAGCGGCCCGCAGCGTCCGAATACCGGCGACTGGGTGATGCTCGAAGTGCAGGGCGAGCGCGCGACGATTCAGCGCGTGTTGCCCCGACGCACGGCGCTGGTCCGACGTGCGGTGCGTGGGGGCGGCGAACAGCTGGTCGCCGCCAACGTGGACGTGTTCTTCATCGTGACCTCGGCCAACGAGGACTTCAGCCCACGGCGACTGGAGCGCTACGTCACCGCGGTCTGGGACAGCGGAGCGCGGCCGGTCGTGGCGCTCAACAAGGTGGACCTCACCCCCGATCCCGGCGAGTACGTGCGTGCCGTGGAGAGCGCCTGTCCAGGCGTCGATGTCCTGTGCCTGAGCGCGCTGGATGGCACGGGGATCGAGGCCCTGGAGTCCGTCCTCGCGCCGGGCCTGACCTTCGGCTTCGTCGGCTCCTCGGGCGTCGGCAAGTCGTCGCTCGTGAACCGACTCCAGGGTCACGAGACGCAGATCACCTTGCAGATCCGCGACGACGGCACCGGTCGCCACGCCACGACTCGACGGGAGTTGATCCCGCTGAGCAACGGGAGTGTCCTCGTGGATACGCCCGGCATGCGAGAGTTCGGCGTCGTGGCCGACGAAGCCAGCCTCGATGCTGCGTTCGCGGACATCGCCGAGCTCGGCGCGAGCTGTCACTTCCAAGACTGCAAACACGAGAGCGAGCCGGGGTGTGCCGTGCTCGCGGCCGAGCAGAGCGGCGAGCTACCGAGTGAGCGCCTGCAGAGCTATCGCAAGCTGCTCAGGGAAGCCGCGGCCTTCGAACGGCGGCAGAGCCCCGAGCAGATGAGCAACGCCAAGCGGCGCTGGAAGTCCATTCACAAGCAGATGCGGAGCTTCGACAAGTCGAAGCGCTACCGCTGAGGCAGAACGACCCGAAATCGACGCGCTCGAGAAAAAGATCTCCATGCGTGTCGAGAAGTCGCGTCAGGCTCCGACAACCCCATGAAACCGCGAGTCGAGCGCCGGGATCCGGCGCCGGCTCGCCTCATGGAAAGGACCGATCGATGAAATTCATGCTGATGATGAACGCACCCCACGGCGGCGGCAGCTACCAGATCATGAGCTGGCCGCCGAAGGCCATCCAGAACCACATCGCGTTCATGAAGGACTTCGCCAGCAAGCTGGCGGCAGACGGTGAGCTCGTTGGCGCCGAGGGCCTGGCGCCACCGGGAGACGCGCGCGTGGTGAAGGCGGACGCAGCGGGAAAGCCCGACGTGAGTGACGGCCCCTTCGCGGAGACCAAGGAGTTCCTCGTGGGCTACTGGATCGTGGACGTGGAGAACAAGGAGCGCGCCTACGAGATCGCGGCAGCAGCTTCGCTGGCGCCCGGCTCCGATGGGGAGCCGCTGCGACTGTCCATCGAGGTGCGCCAGGTCATGGAAGCGCCCCCTGCCGACTGAGCGTATTTCCCTGCGAAACCAATGAACGAGCCCAACGTCGAGCGCTTGTTGCGCGAGGTCGCGCCCCAGGTGCTCGGCGTACTGGTGCGCCGCTACCGCGACTTCTCGACAGCCGAGGACGCGCTGCAGGAGGCGCTCCTCGCCGCTGCCCGGCAGTGGCCCTCGGAGGGCGTACCGGCGAACCCTCGAGGCTGGCTGGTGCACGTCGCCAAGCGTCGCATCGTGGACGCCCAGCGCGCCGATCTCGCGCGCCGCCGGCGCGAGCTGCTCGTGGTCATGCAGCCCGAAGAGGCCCAGGTCCCGCCGCCGGACGCCGAGCTCGAGCTGGAAGCAGACGACACCCTGAAGTTGCTCTTCATGTGCTGTCACCCGGCGCTCACCCGTCCCTCTGCCATCGCCCTCACGCTGCGGGCGGTCGGCGGTCTGACGACGTCGGAGATCGCCCGAGCCTTCCTGGTGCCAGAGGCGACGCTGGCTCAGCGCATCAGCCGCGCCAAGCAGAGTATCAGGCACTCCCAGGTGCCGTTCGATTTGCCGGGGGTGAGAGAGCTTCGCGAGCGCGTCGACGCGGTGATGCACGTGCTGTACCTGGTGTTCAACGAAGGCTACGCGAGCGGCGGAGAGCAGCTCGTGCGCGTGGACCTCGCCGAAGAAGCCCTGCGCCTGACCAGGCAGCTACAGAGTGGATTCCCCGAGGATCCAGAGATGATGGGGCTCTTGGCACTGATGCTGCTTACCCACGCTCGCCGACGGGCGCGCACCACCACCCAGGGAGAGCCCATCCCGCTGGACGAACAGGATCGACACCTGTGGGATCGAGCGGCGATCGCCGAGGGCACACTCCTCATCGAAACCGCCATGCGGCGAGGGCCGGTCGGGCCCTATCAGCTCCAGGCCGCCATCGCCGCGTTGCACGACGAAGCTCGGACTCCCGAGGCGACGGACTGGCGCCAGATAGCGGCGCTCTACGCTGCGCTCCATCGGCTCACCGAGAACCCGATGGTGGCACTGAACGGCGCCGTCGCGGCGGCCATGGTCCATGGCCCAGCGCACGGCCTGGAGCTCCTGGACGAACTCGAACAGGATCCCCGCGTCGCCGGACACCTGCGCATGCACGTGGCCCGAGCCCACCTCCACGAGCGCCTGGGGCAAGCCGAACGGGCCCTAATCCATTACCGCACGGCAGCATCGAAGACGACCAGCAGCCCCGAGCGTGACTACCTCCTGATGCGGGCGGCGCGCCTGCAGGAACGCTAGCAGGGTGTCAAGAAAACACCCGGCCAATCAATGACCGCGCAGACTCGCACTAGATCTTGCATTGCGCGTTCGATGCGCCTCCCGGGCGCACCGCTCCTCACAAGCTCGCCAGCCGTCAGGCGCCACGAGGGCGTGTCCTTCGTCATCACCTTTCCTCCATTCTGGGCGAGCTAGCGCCGCGGGCGCAGATGCCACTGCACCATGCCGCCGGGAAACGGATAGTGCCCCAATGTCTCGAACTGATGGCGTTGAGCGGCGCCCGCGAACAGCGGGATCCCTTCGCCGAGGACGACGGGGGCCAGCGTGACCACCACGTCGTCGACCAGCCGCGCGTCGAGCGCTTGACGGATCAGGTTCCCGCCGTCGATGTACACGTCCTTGCCCCGAGCGAGCTCCAATGCCTGCTTCACCAGCTGCTGGATGTCCCCTCGCCTGGCTTGCACCTGGGGCCTGTCACAGCTGAACTCGCGGCTAGTCGCGATCAGCATCGGCAACTCCCCGTAGAACCACTCCCCCCCAAACCCCTGAACGACGTCGAAGGTGCGTCGTCCCATCAGCACGCACCCCACTTCCGCGAGGAAATCTTCAAGAGACAGGGCGCCGCTCTCCGGATCGGGCGCAGGTGGAGCGCTGGGCGTTTCGCCCGGCTCGGCACCGGTGAGCCAGGAGAGATCGTCGTCCGGTCCGGCGATGAAGCCATCGAGGGAGGTTGCGATGTAAACACGGAGCTTCGAAGTCTGGGCCATTTCGAGAGCCTACTCCGCGTCGCTGACAGCGTGCTGTCAGGAGGCGTCTTCGTCGAGCTGGGGCTTCTTCGCGACCACCGACTACGCCTGCATGCAGTTCAACATCCAGGCGGCGCCGAAGCGATCGTGGACGACTCCAAAGCGCGCTCCCCAGGGCGCGTCGAAGACGGCTTCGATCACTCTGCCATCCTTCGCCAGAGCAGCGAACACGCGGTCAAGCTCCTCGCGATCATCGAAATCGAGCGCGACCGCGACCAGGCCCGTTGGGGGCAGCTCACCGTCCATCGGTCCGTCGCTCAGCATGAGGATCGTGGAGCCAACGTTCAGCACGCAGTGCATCACGTCGTCCTTGCGTGGACCCGTTGCCTTGTTCAGCTCTCCAAACGTCAGGAGCGCCTCGACCTTCGCACCGAGGACGCCGGCGTAGAACTCGATCGCGTCCCGGGCGCGGCCGTGGAGGATCAAATAGGGGGTGGCTGCTCGAATCGTCATCGTCAGGCTCCGTGTTTGCTCCGCGGGTCTCATTCACCCACTACTTGCTTGGACCGGGTGACTTCGGAAGACTCATCGCCGGGCGCCGACAAAAATTCGCCGCGCTGTATTTCGAGCAACTGAGGGCTACTCGGGGCCCTGCTCGAACTGGGGCGCGGAGCCGCCGATGTGATCCCAGGGCGCCTTGGAGCCGACGAAGATGTGTTGCTGCAGCTGGATCCCGGGATCGCCCTCGATGGTTCCGAGGGTCACACCCTTCACGCTGCCTTCATGGATCCCGCACAAGGTGGATCCGCAGCGGCTGCAGAAGCCGATCTCCCAGCCTCCTCCGCTCGCGTAGCGACTGAGCGCGCTGGGCTCGCCTCGCCAGCGGAAGCTCTCGTCCGCGAGGAAGGCGAAGGCAGAGCCAGGCCCGCTGAACACCTTTCGGCATTTCGAGCAATGGCAGCTCTGCGCTCCCAGCAAGGGCTTGCTGATCTCGTAGCGCAACGCTCCACAGAAGCAGCCTCCGGTGAGCGGAAGCGTCGGGTCGGTCATCTCCGGGAGAGTAGCAAAGCTACTCCAGGGCGTGCACCTCGTTGCCCTCCGCCGGGGCGTTCGAGACCCGCGCCACGTCGCGCAACCACAGGGCGGGCACCACGCCCAGCAGCACCACCGCCGCCCCCACCAGGAATGCGTCGTTGAAGCTCAACACGCCAGCGGACACCATCGCGTGTCGCCCCACCAGCGACTGTCCGAGGAGCAGCGCCGACCGTGGTGCCGCTCCGAGCTCCAGCGCACGGGCAGCGAGCTCGTGAGTCGCTTGGAAGAACGCAGGCGAGTCCGCGTGCAGGCTCTCACCCACCACGGCGCGATGGAACGTGGCCCGGTGCCCCAGCACCGACGCCAGAATCGCGATCCCCAGAGAGCCGGCCACCTGCTGGGTCAGACTCAGCATCGAAGAAGCCATGCCGGCCTTCTGGGTCGGTACGGCGTTCATGGCGGCGGTCATCACCGGCGTGATCAGCAAGCCGAGACCAACGCCGCGGATCAGCGTGGGCAGCAGCACGTCCCAGGTGCTCGTGGTGACGTCGAGGCGCCGATACATCCACATGAACAGGGCGGTGAGCAACAGACCGACCAGGGTGGGCAGTCGCGGCCCCGTTCGCTCGGCAATCCGCGCGGCAATGGGCATCATGGCTCCGATGACCAGCGCTCCTGGGAGCAACAGCAGTCCCGCCTCGACCTCGCTGCGCCCCATGTACTGCTGCAAGAACAGCGGCAGCAGGAAGGTACCACCGTACAGCGCGATCGAGCGCGCGCCGGTGACGACGAGTGCCACCGAGAACTGCGTGTTCTTGAACAGCCCGAGGTCGAGGATCCCCTCCCCCACGACAGACTCCACCGCGAGGAACAGCGCCAGGGAGACCGCACTGAGGATCGCGCAGGTCACCACGTAGTGCGAGGTCCAGCCCTCGTGATTGCCATTGGACAGCGCGAGCAGCGCGGTCACGAGGAAGCTCGACAACAGCACGAATCCAGGGAAGTCGAAGGGGCGGCCCCGAGACGCTCCAGCGGCCTCGCGGTGGAGCACCCTTCCCGCCGCGACCAGCGCAATGACACCGACCGGGAGGTTGATGTTGAAGATGCTGCGCCAGCCAAATATTTCCGTAAGGTAACCACCGAGTGTGGGACCGATCGCAGGACCGAGGATCACTCCGACGCCCCAGTAGCCCAGCGCTCGGCCGCGTTCCCTGGGTGGGAAGACCTCCGCGATCAGCGCCATCCCGGTGGGCGTGATCGCGCCGCCACCGAAGGCCTGGATCACCCGAGCGATGACCAGCGTCGTGAGATTTGGCGCCAGCCCGCACAAGACCGAGCCGACGGTGAACACTCCGAGGCTGCTCATGTAGAGCGTGCGGTAGCCGACGCGCTCGCGCAGCCACGCGGTCAACGGCATGAAGGTGGAGAAGCCCAGCATGTAGCCGGTCACGACCCACTCGATCTGGTCGACGTTGGCCCCGAAGCTCGCCATGATGTTGGGCAGCGCGACGTTGACGATGCTCGCGTCGAGCGCGGACATCACGGTGCCCACCATCACCACACCGAGCACCATCCAGCGGTAGCTCGGATCGTCTGGCGAGGTTCCGCTCATCGCACGCGGATCCGCAACACCACCGACTGCCCGACACGCAGGCTGGAGAGCCGCGGACTCGGGTCGAGCGCAACCCGCAGCGGGATGCGCTGGACGACCTTGGTGAAGTTTCCGGCGGCGTTGTCCGCAGGGATCAGCGCGAAGGCCGAGGCCGCGCTCTGGGCCACCACGGCCACGTGGCCGCTCAGTTCGCCGCCTTCGTCCACCGAGACGTACACCGGCTGGCCGACGGCGAGCTCTCCGGACTCGGTCTCTTCCACGTTCGCCGAGACATAAGCGTGCTCGATGTCGACCACCGTGACGGCACCTTGGCCGGTCGAGAGGTGGTCGCCTGGATCTGCCTGGACTCGCACCACCACGCCCGCCGTGGGGCTCTTGAGCGTCGTGCGGTCGAGGGCCAGCCGAGCCAGCGCCACGTCCGCCTTGGCGCTCGAGAGCTGCGCCTCAGCCTTGTCCAGCTGGCGCTGCCTGAGGGCGACCCTGTCGGCGCCCGCGCCAGCCTCCTCGAGGTTGGCCTGAGCCAGCGCGACCTGGCCTCGGGAAATCGAAACGTCCTCGGGCCGCGAACCATCCTGGAGCAGCGCCAACCCCGCCTCGGCGGCTCGCAGGCTCGCCTCCGCCGCCTGTCGGTTGGTCAGGGCGGTATCGACGGACTGCTGAGTCGTGGCGCCCTGGTCGAGCAACCGCTCAGCGCGCTCGAGGTTGCGCTTCGCCTCGGCGACCCGAGCCTTGGCGGCCGCGACGCGAGCCTTGGCTTGCTCGATCTCCTCGCTGCGCGCGCCGTGCACCGTGCGCAGCAGCGCGGCCTTGGCGGAGTGCACCCCCGCCTTCGCCCGACTCACCGACGCCGTCGCGAGGTGGCGCTCGAGGGCGAGGCTGGCCTTTGCCTCCGAGACGTTGGCCTCGGCCAGCTTCAGGCTCGCCTGGGCGCGCTGGAGCTGTGCACGCTGGGCAGCGGAGTCCAGCTCCAGTAGCGCCTGGTCTGCATCGACGTGATCGCCTTCGCGGACCAGCACGCGTTCGACGCGCCCACCCAGTCCGTCGGCCGCAACGGAGACGGTGGGGGCAGCGACGCGTGCGTCCTCCGTGGTCACGTAGGGTCGATAGCGAACCCACCAGAGCGCAGCACCCGCGGCCAGCGCCAGCATCACGCCGAACATCACCCGGCGCACCCGCGGGTGCTTCAACGCGGCCAGACGGCTCGCCGCCTTGGCAGCGGACCGAGCTGGCTCCTGATCGGGCGCCACTGACTGCTCGGGTTCCGCCTCTTCGAGTTCAGGTGGGTTCCGATGCTCGGGCTCGCTCAGAGCCTGGACTTCACGCTGCGCCGCCGACACGTCGCCCCTCCAGCTCTCCCCCGGAATCGGCGACCTGCACCAGCGAGTCCGTGATCTTGGCGGCGAGCGCGACGAACTGCGCCTGCTCGCTCCTGGTGAGCGCTTCGGAGGTGGCCGAGGCCAGGGCGTCGAACGTGGCATCCAGCGGACCAAGCGCCTTGAGTCCAGCCTTGGTCAGCCCGACTTCACGCTCTCGGCGATCGGTCTGGCTCTGCTCCCGCGTCACCAGACCACGCCGCTCGAGCTGATCGAGCATCCGCACGACGAAGGACGGATCGTTCGCGGTCGCTCGAGCCAACGCAGCCTGAGAGCTCCCTGGGGTCACGCGGATCTCCCGCAAGAGCGCCGCCTGGCGAGCGCTGATCTCGCCACTGAAGGTGGCGCTGAACGCGCGCGCCAGCCCGCGGCGTAGCTCGATGATGGCCGTCAACAAATCCATGGACATGTCAATGATTGTAGTGTCCACGATTTGAACGGCAAGCCCCATCAGCGCAAGGCGGGGACGACACACCTCTCCCCCACTCCGGAAATGGCGAGCGGAGGACCGAACTCGAGGATCAGGTGGACGACACGCCTGCGAAGCATGCGGAACACGCCTTGCAAACTCCGGGGGGGCGCGCTGGGCGCGCTAGCGGAGGAGCGAGGCATGCAGAGCGAAGTCGTTGAACTGGGGCGCAACACGCAAACCGACCGTTGGGTGCGGCGCTTCTCGCAGATTGGCAAGTCGGACACGGCCGTCGCCGGCGGAAAAGGCGCCAATCTCGGGGAGCTGACCCAAGCTGGCTTCCCCGTGCCACCGGGCTTCGTGATCACGGCGGACGCTTACCTGCGGTCGATGGAGAGCGCCGGCGTCCGCGAGCGCCTCGTCGAGCTGGCTCGAGGGTCGATCGAAGATGACGCAGCCCTTGCGCGCGCGTCCGCCGAACTCAAGCAAATCGTTCGCGGTGCGGGTCCCACGGCGGAGGTGCGAGCCGCCGTGGCCCAGGCCTACGCCGAGCTTGGCGACGACGTCCGAGTGGCGGTGCGTTCCTCGGCTACCTCCGAGGACACCGCAGGCACCTCGTTCGCCGGCATGAACGAGACCTTAACGAATGTTTCGGGCCTG
>JAGQIY010000083.1 GCA_020430865.1 Myxococcales bacterium | reverse complement strand
GGGGCTTGGTGTTCTGGAGTCCTCGGGTCGGTATCGCCTCGCCCACTGCGAAGTAGAAGCGCTCCGGCTTCGGGAGAGGTGTGCCCTTCCAGCCACGCACGAACGGCATCAGCGCGTCCCCGCCCCGCATGGCGTCGAACAGCGGAGTCTTCTTCAGCAGGCCGCCGACGCTGCTGTCGAGTACGTCGTTCGCGTCCCAGACGATATCGAAGCACTCCTCGGCGCCGACCGCCGCGAATGGCAGGACCGGGTACCTGTGCTCGATGGCCATGCGCGCGAACCCGACGCGTTCCTTCCAGATCAGCTCGTAGGCTTCCCCCTTGCGCTTGGCGACCTCTCGGCCTCCTCCCGGAAACACCAGTACATGCTGCCCAGCACGCATCAGCTCGGCGCAGGTCGCGGGGCTGCCGACGACGACACCCAGGCGCTGCATCAGCTCACGCCAGCCAGGGACGGCGAAGTGGAGACGATCGCCGAGGGCCCTGACCCAAACCCCTCGCTCCTCGTAAATCTGCGCGACGAAGAGCGGAGCATCGAGCACTCCGATCAAGGTGTGATTGCCAACCAAGAGCGCCGGCTGTGCTGGGTCGACGTGCTCGAGTCCGAAGAACTTTGGCCGGAAGTAGGCGCGGCTCGGAGCCATCAGCAATCGAACCTGAGCCTTGCTGGGCGGCCGGAAGCGCCGCAGCCTGCTCGCCTCGGGCTCATCGGCTCGCTTGCTCATTCACGTCACTCGGCGTCGGGCTGAGCATCATCGCCGTCCTGGTGCGCCTGCTCCTCGTCGGGCGCGACGCCGAGCTCCTTGGCGACCTGACCCACGCTGGCGGCCACCTCGAGGGCGCTGCGTGCCTTTGCGGAGGCCTTCTGCGCGGCAATCATCGCGTCCTGCGCCAGGTCCTCTGCGCGTCTCTGAGCAGACTCGATCAGCTCGAGATATGCCGGCTCGATCTGGTCGGCGAGGTCCCACACGTCAGGCATCGAGTCTGCGGCGACCATGAAGCCGAAGTCCACGGAGCCCTTGTAGCTCATCACCGTGATGTTGAGTGCCGCGCCTTCCATGACCGGGCCCATCGGATACGCCGCGACCAGCTCGGCGCCTGCCATGTAGATGGGGAACGGTGGCCCTGGGACGTTGGAGATCACCAGGTTGTGGATCGGGCGATGCCGATCTGCGATCTTGAGTCGCGTGTAGAAGCGCGCCGCGAGGTTGAACGTGGTCGGCGCGGCGAACTCGGCCCAGTTCTGCAGCATGTCCGCGCCGATCGCGTTGTGCTCTTCCTTGGCGCCCCGGGTGGTCGAGGCGATGGTCAGCAAGCGCTCGCCCGGGTCTTCGACATGCGTCGCGAGGGAGGTGAACATCGCGCTCACCTTGTTGTTCGACTGGCCCTTCTCCGACGACGCGCGCACGCTGATCGGGACCGCCGCGATCAGCGGGATCTCTGGGAGCTCGTTTCGTGCCGCGAGGTAACGCCGAAGGGCGCCAGCGCACACCGCCAGCACGACGTCGTTGACCTTGCAGTCGAAGGCA
The DNA here is from genome assembly GCA_020430865.1 of Myxococcales bacterium. Next base: position 2,981 of record JAGQIY010000083.1, on the reverse strand, counting down.
CGCTTGATGGTCTTGATGCCGTCAAGGGGCAAGCGAGCGAAAGCCGCGTTCCGCTTTGCAGTGATGGCGCCATTGAAGTGCGTTCGTGGGGCCGTCAGCGGAGCAGCTCCGTGCTCCACCTCGGGGTCGCGACGCAAGCGAATCAAATCGGACACGGCGCGCGCCGTCTTGGTAGCCAGCCTCGCAGCTTCCACAGGTTGTTTCACCCGGGAAAGAAGCGCGTAGCGCACCAGATCTCCGTGAGTCGGCAGGTCCTCCGCAGTCTTCTTGCGCGGGGGTGGGGGGGAGGACACCTGGCGCTGGAGGTCGAAGAGATGGACCAGCAAGCCCGCGCCGCTCGCGCCGTCGACCGTCGAGTGGTGGACCTTGCACAGGATCGCCACGTGCCCGTTCTCCAGACCCTCGATCACCCAGGCCTCCCACAGCGGTCGAGAGCGGTCGAGAGGGGTGCTGGTGATGCGCCCGGCGAGCGCTCCAAGCTCGCGCATGCCACCCGGGGCGGGGCAAGCCACGCGTCGCACGTGATGGATGATGTCGAAGTGGGGATCGTCTATCCACAGCGGATGATGCAGGCCAAATGGCACCTCGAGCAGGCGGCGTCTCATCGGGGGAACGAGGTGGATGCGGCTCTCGATCAACTCCGTCATGCGCTCGAAGGAATAACCACCCGGCATTTCCGAAGGATCGAGCACAGCGACCATGGCCACGTGCATGTGCATCTGGGGTGTCTCCAGATAGAGAAACGATGCATCCAATCCCGATAGCCGTTCCATCTCGCCGATCCTCCCCAGCTTGCCTGGCTGAAAGTATGGCCCGAGTTGCTCATGATCCCTCGGGTTTTGTCCGGAGCGCTCGCCTGGGGAAGTCTCCCGTACCGATCGAGCGCTCGCTCGCTCCTGGTCTCACTCCTCGTCGTCGTCGTCGAGCGCTGGGGCGTCGCCGCTGGGCGCCGGCGCCGCGCTCGGGATCGCCATCGGCGCGCCTGGAAGTAGCCCGCCGCCAAGTCCAGCAGCGAGCCCCTGCTGCTTCTGCGATTCCTTGATCTTCGCCAGGGCCTCGTCGGTGTTCTTCTTGATCTTGCGCTGAGCCTTGCGCACGACCTCCCCAGGGATGCGCTTCTTCATCTCGCAGGCCGGTGGGAAGCCGCCTTCGCACGCTGCGAGGATGAACATCGTGCCACGGACTTGATCACGCTTGGCGCCTCGTCCGTCGAAGTGACCGCCCGCAGCGAGGATGCAAGCCCGGAGCTCGCCCTGCACGCACAGCTGCTCGGCGAGTTCGAGGCCTTCCTTCTCGCCTTCCTTGCCACCGCCGCCCAGCATCATCGCCTGGGCGTACATGCTGCATCCCTGGATGCTTCCGAGGTCCTTGCAGGCGTGCTTGATCAAGCCGAGCCCCTTGTCGCGCTTCCTGGGAATGCCACGACCATCAGCGAGCTGCGCACCGTAGAAAGCGCAGCCATCACCGTCCTTGTAGTCACAGGCCTTCTTGAAGTAGCTCGCGGAGGAACTGGGGTCGGGTTTCGAGCCATCGAGACCTTGCGCGATGATCCCGCCCAGCACGGTGCAGGCGCGCCCGCTGTCCGCGTCGCAAGCCTTCTTGACCCGCTCCTTGGCCTTGGCCCCATCGCGCTTGATTGCGCCAACGCCTTGCAGCTCGAGAGTCGCCAGTTCCACGCAGGCGCCGGTATCGCCGTCCTCGCAGGTCTTGCGGATCACCTTGGCGCCCTCGGGACCGTCCTTTTCCTTGTCGAAACCCATCGCTCCGACCAGCTTGGCCTTGCCGAGGGCCAGGCAAGCCGCGACGTGCTTGTTCTCGCAGGCCCGAGTCAGCAGCTCGCCGCCCTTCTTCGGGTCGGCTTTGACGCCCGTGCCGGTCATGTAGAGCTGGGCGAGTTCCGCGCAGCCGGCCGGAGGGGCCTCGTCGCAGGCGGTCTCGAGGTGCTGGATCCCCTTGGCCGGATCGCGCTCGACTCCCCGCCCCGACAGGTACGCGAGCGCGAGGTGCACACAGCCCTCCTTGGCTTCTTTGCCAGCACACGCCTGCTTGAATAGCTTCACGGCGGCTTCGGGGTCTGGCTTGTCCTGGGCAATGCCTTCGAACAGCATCACGCCCTTTCCGAGACAAGCTCGATCGACCTTCTGTTCGCAGGCTTGATCGAACAGCTCGTAGGCCTTCGCCGGGTTCTTCTTGGTGCCGACTCCGTTCAGGAAGGCAGTGGCGAGCAGTGTGCAGCCCCTTGGCTCGAGGTCGCCACACGCCTTCTCGGCGAGGTCGAATCCCGCCTTCTCGTCCTTCTTCAGGCCACCCAGGCCGAGCAGCAGCATGTGACCTCTCCCGGCGCAGCCGAGGGCGTTGCCGCCCTTGCACGCCTGGTCGAACAGCTCCGCGGCTCGCTTTTCGTCCTTGGTGTCCCCCTTGGCGTTGAGCAGGCTCCGGCCGAGCCGTGCGCAGCCTTCCATGTCACCGCCGTCACACGCCTTGGTGAAGAGCTGCTTCACCTTGTCGGGCTCCTGCCCAGCCTCGTCCAGCACCTTGGCAAAGATCAGACACGCTTCCTCATCCGGCGGGGTGCGGTTGCAGAGCTCCTCGCAGGCGCCCTTGTGGGAGTCCTTCTTGCAGTTGTGGATCAGGTTCTGCTCGCGCTGCTCCTCCAGCGCCTTCTGGTGGGAGTGCCAGGCGAAGCCTCCACCTACGAGCGCGAGCGCGACGATACCGAGGAGCCAAGGGGTCTTGCTGCGCTTCTCGGGCTCGACGCTGCCGCCGCTCGCCGATTTCCCGGAGGCAACACTTGCCTTGATCGGGGGCTTGCTCGAGCGGTCGTCTTCTTCGTCCGCCTGGTCGTCTTCTTCGTCCGCCTGGTCGTCTTCTTCGTCCGCCTGGTCGTCTTCTTCGTCCGCCTGGTCGTCTTCTTCGTCCGCCTGGTCGTCTTCTTTGGCGTCGCGCCTGGACTCCACGTCGTCCTCAGCCTCGTGCTCTTC
>JAGQIY010000827.1 GCA_020430865.1 Myxococcales bacterium | reverse complement strand
TGATAGGCCATGCTGCCGTCCTCGGTGCGTCTGCCCAGGACCTCTGCCAGTCCGCGCTGCTCCACGCTGTTCAACTCGGCGCGAAAATCGGGCCTCACGAGGAACATGGCTCGCAACGCTGCTTTCAGGTCGCCTGCGAGGACGAGCCCTGCGCGATCCGCCGTCAGCTGCATCACACGATGTGCCGCAACCAACGCCTCGTTGGGCGCTGTGATGACGGACTTGTCGATCTCCGGTTCGACAGGGGGTGTTCTGCCCGTGACGTACGAGCTTCGAAGGCGATCGACGGCGCGCGCACCGGTGATCACCTTCTGGACGTCCTCCATCTGCAACCGCTTCGCCAGCTGTCCGATCCGACCTGCCATCCCGACGCCGCGCAGAAACGGCAAGACGCCCAGCGCTAGGTCGAGGCTCTGCCTTCCGGCGTCGAGAGCGCCTGCCCAGAGCTCGCTCGACGTCACGCGGGTGTGTTCGTAGCGAAGATGCGCTACCTCGGCGCCGAGCGCGAACCGGAGCTCCAATGGCGAAAGCTGGAAGGTCGGATCTGCCTCGAGGTGTCGACCGCCGACCAGGACGAACGAGGGCTTCCCCTCATAGGCTCGGGTTCCGATGCTCTTCTTCCCGCGTGAGATGTAGCCCTCGACGCCCGCCAACCCCAGTGCCGTCGAAGCTGCCTGCAGGGCTCGCGCAGCGTCGCTCTCCTTCGCGCTAATGCGTTCACAGTAGTCCCGGAGTACACCGAGGTCAGGGACCTCCACCTGGGCTAGCAGCGACTGGAGCCTGCTGACCAGGGCACTTCCAGCTCGGGCCAGGGGGTGAGGGAGCACGCCTTCGACCAGATGTCTCGGTAGAGCTAGCACCTCTGAAGTCGCCGCTCGGTCTCCCATCGTGAGTCCACCGGGGCCGAGGCAGGCGAGAGCGTCGCGGGCGCGTACTGACAATGCTGGCGAAGCGACATCGGCAAGCGCTGAGAGCCGGGCGGGCACCAGGGGTTGAAGTCGAGCGAGCTCCGCGATCGCCTCGGTCGCTCCCACGGCGCCGTCCCTTGCCCGGACGAGCAGCTCATACAGCTGGATATGTACTGTCTGCCCTCCGGCACCGCGCGTTAGATCGGCATCGGGCGCTGGCAGCAGGTCGTCGAGTTCCTCGCTGGGAAGGCGCTCCAGGCGTCTGGTGAGCAAGGCCTCGGCTTCCCGCTGCTCGCCCGCGTCGAGCAAGTGTTGTGCGAGTAGGACGTCAGCAAGGGCTGCCTGCTCCTGATCGTCTCGGGATCTCGCGTCTTGCAGCAGAGCGCGATGAACCTCTCGGTGAAGTGCCAGGGCCCACGGTGCCAGGCGATCCGCCGTCAGGTCCAGCTGCGTGAGCAGGGCTCGCGCCGACTCGACCCCTAACCCCCAACCCTTCCAAATCCGTGCGGCAAGCTCGAACTCCTCGGGGGTTCCCGTGAGGCTGGCGGCCAGGGGTCTGACGCACGGGCTCCGGCCCAAGGCAAGGTCGATGAAGCAACTCGCGACACGCGCTTCGAGCGCGATCAGCGGATCCGTGCTGTGGGTCGCCAGGTGGTCGAGGAGTGCTTCGCAGCGTGGCGCTCTAGTCTGCCCAGCGAGCTCCCACTCGATTCTCGCAACGTGGAAGACCCGTCGATCGCCGACGGACTGTAGCGCGCGCTCGAGGGCCGCGAACTGAGCCCTGTTGGCGTTCGCGACGTTCCATTCGTTGTGTGGGGCCCGCAGGGTCGCTTCGCGTCCTCTCTCGACTAGTTCGAAGCGACCACGCTCGACGGTTTCAAGCTTCACGTCCCCCACCGCCGAGAGCGCTAGCAGGGCGGCACGCTGTTCCGTGAGCAGGAAGTAGGCAGTACCCTCGGCTTCCTCGAGGATCGGTGAGCGTATGGCGATAGTCGTTGCCGTGGGGACCCACGCTAGGAGTTGTTCCCCAGGCTCGAGGCGGCTGAGTAGCGCGAGGCGTTGTTCCTCGGTCACGCCGTGTACGAGCTGGCCTGGCGTGAGGTCCAGCTGGTCGCATTCTGCGTAGTCCGCCTCTCGCGTGAGGCGAGCCAGGCGGATCTGTTCGCGAGTATCGGCGCCCCGTCCCGAGGGAATGCGGAACGCGAGACCACCGAGATCCAGATAGTCCGCCACTCGACCCACCCGGTAGCTCAGTGGGCTGTGGGCGAGGACATCCAGGAAGCGGCCTTCGTGGCGTGATGTGGCGGAGACCAGCCACAGCCCCTTCGTCGTGCGACACAAGACGACGCGCTTGGCGGACTGGTTCGGGGCGAGCTTGCCCTTCAGCTCGATCCGGCCCAGCGGTCGCCCAAGCTCTTGCTCATCCAGGTAGGCCGCGACGACGTCCGCCATGCCCCACCTTAGCCCACCAAAACACGACCCGGAGTGTAAGAAGTGCCCGGAGTTCCGACGCTTTGCGCCTCGCACGCGGCTCAACGGATGTGCGATCCGATCGAACCCGGAGTGTTCGAGGCTCGGAGTGTTCGAGGCTCGGAACGAACCCGGCGTGCTCGTAGGCGGAGGGAACCCGGAGTGCTCGTTGGCATGATTGACGGATGATGTAGGAGCAGGTAGGAGCCCCACCCCACGCGACCCCCGCGCGAGAAAAGAGAGAGATGTCATGAGCCGTGCTGTGATCTGGCTGATTCCCCTGATGGCGATGTCCGGTGCCTGCTCCGAGAGCGATTCCAGTGGAGTCAGCACCGCCACAGGAGCTGCGGGAGGCGTAGGGGGTGGCTCGGCACACGGCGGCACTGGAGTCGGTGTGGGCGGCGGGGCCGGGTCGTCCTCGGGCGGCGGGGCCGGTTCATCTGTAGGTGGTGTCGGCGCAGGCGGGGGGGCGGGCGCCGGCGGAACGCCCACCGCCGCGGGCGGCACCAGCGTGGGCGGCGCCGCTTCGGGCGGAGCAGCAGGGGGTGGAGCGGGTGGCTCTCCCGCGGGCGCAGGTGGCTCGGGATTCGATCCAGGAACGCGTCCGGCTGGTCAGTGCGCCAAGGACTCCGACTGCCCTGGCAAGATCTGCAATCACAACGTGCCTGGTGGACAGTGTCTCGGCGGAGGCTGTCCCGAGGGTTCAGTCGTTGAGCCAGGCATCGGCTGCATCATTGAGTGCACTGGAGACGACGACTGCCCGTGGGGGATGGAGTGCGCCCTGGGCACGGGACGCTGTCGCACGGTTGAATGTGTCGGGGGGATGTGTCCGCTCTCGTTCTTCGCGTGTGGTCCCACCAACGCGTGTGCGCGTCAGGAGTGCTCGATACAAAGCGAATGCCCAGCGGAGACCACCTGCGTTGGTGGCCACTGCGTTGAAGACTGGGCGCTCTGACGGGGGCCGACGAGGCTTGGCGGCCGGCGGCGGTCGCCATGAAGATGGAGACCCGGAGTGTTAACGCTGGGTGCTTCGGTCTGCGGTTGCGTGCTAGAGAAGCCGCCCCATGTCGCAGACAGCCAACGAGATCCGGCGAGCGTTTTTGGACTTCTTCGCTGCGCGCGAGCACCGCGTCATCGAGAGCGGCCCCTTGGTGCCTCCGAACGACCCGTCGCTGATGTTCGCCAACGCCGGGATGGTGCAGTTCAAGGATCTCTTCACCGGCAAGGAGACACGGGAGTACGCCCGGGCCACGAGTGCTCAGAAGTGCATCCGAATCAGCGGCAAGCACAACGACCTCGAGGCGGTCGGGCCGTCACCACGCCACCACACCTTCTTCGAGATGCTCGGGAACTTCAGCTTCGGAGACTATTTCAAGGAGGAGGCCATCGTCTACGCCTGGGACTTCCTCACCGGGACGCTCGGGCTCCCGAAGGAGCGCCTCGTCTGCACCTACTTCGGGGGTGAGGACGGGATCCCTGCGGATACAGAGGCGCGTGACCTCTGGAAGAAGCTCACCGGCTTCGGCGACGAGCGCATCATCGGACTGGGCAAGTCCGACAACTTCTGGCAGGCGGGCGACACTGGCCCCTGCGGTCCGTCCAGCGAGATCCACATCTACAACGGGGGAAGCGGAGACATCGACTTCAGCACGTTCGGCGACGAGCAGACGCCCGAGGGCGTCGGCTGGATGGAGCTCTGGAACCTCGTCTTCATGCAGTATGACCGCCCCTCA
>JAGQIY010000826.1 GCA_020430865.1 Myxococcales bacterium | reverse complement strand
CGACGTTCGGCTCGATGGTGCAGAACGCGTAGTTCGCCGCCTCCGCCTTGGCGGTGCTGAGGGAGTTGAAGAGCGTGCTCTTGCCGACGTTCGGCAGGCCAACGATGCCGCAGGAAAAGCCCATGGGGGCGGGGCTCTACACCCGAGGCGCAGCCAAGTCGAGCACGGGCTGCCCCACGGCGTTTCTCACCCCCGAAAATCCCGCGAGAACTCCCGGGCGCGCCACGGAACCTGGTAGCGCCTTCGCCGGTCGCACACCCCCTTGCGACTCCGCGTGCGGAGTGAGACTCCAGACTCTCGGTCCTCACGCCAGGGGAACCACCTGGGGTTTTGGGGGCGAGGAGCGGGGGTTTCAGGCCGAGCGCACCGGGGCTTCACCACTGGTCTCACCCGCGCGCTGTGATACGGTCTGCCGCCCGGGCCGCTACGGAGCCCGACTACATAGTTGAGGCTCGCCCGCGCGGGCCTAGCGTCGTCAGCAGGAGAACAGCATGGACCTATCGTTCACCCCCGAACAGGAGGCGTTCCGCAGCGAGGTTCGCGAGTGGATCGCCCAGGCGATGCCGCCCCACATCGCGACCAAGGCCAACCACGACGGTGCGTTCTCCAACGCCGAGGTGATGGAGTGGCACAAGGTGCTCGCAGCCAAGGGCTGGGTCGCGCCGCACTGGCCCAAGGAGTTCGGCGGGCCCGGCTGGGACGCCACCCAGCGCTACATCTTCGGCCAGGAGCTGGAGCTCGCCGGGACTCCGCAGCTCTCCCCGTTCGGACTCAGCATGGTCGGTCCGTTGATCATGCAGTTCGGCAACGACGCGCAGAAGCAGCGCTTCTTGCCCAAGATCCTGAGCGGTGAGGAGGTGTGGTGCCAGGGCTACTCGGAGCCCAACGCGGGCAGTGACCTGGCCTCGCTAAAAACCCGCGCGGAAAAGAACGCTGCGGGCAACTACGTGCTCAACGGGCAGAAGACCTGGACCACGTACGCACAGTACGCCGACTGGATCTTCGTGCTCGCGCGCACGAACCCCGACGTCAAGCAGCAGGCCGGCATCAGCTTCTTCCTGGTGGACATGAAGACTCCGGGTCTGACCGTGAAGCCGTTCCTGACCACCGGCGGCACGCCCGCCTTCTGCGAGACCTGGTTCGAGAACGTCGAGGTCCCGAAGGAGAACCTGATCGGCCAGGAGAACATGGGCTGGACCTACGCCAAGGCGCTGCTCGGCCACGAGCGCACCCTGGTCAGCGGGGTGGGCATCAGCGCCCGCACCCTGCTGCGCACCAAGCGCCTCGCCAGGGAGATCCAGAAGGACGGCAAGCCGCTGCTCGAGGACGCGGGTTTCCGCGCGAAGATCGCGCGCTCGGAGATCAAGCTCGAAGCGCTACGCATGACCGTGCTCCGCTCATTGGCGAGCGCCCAGCTCGGCCACGCGCCTGGCCCCGAGAGCTCCATCCTCAAGCTGCGCGGCACCGAGCTCCAGCAAGAGACCATCGACCTCCTGATGGAAGTGCTCGGGCACGACAGCCTCACCTGGTTCAACCCCGAGGGCACCGTGAACCCCCGCGGGGAGTCGGCGCCGAGCATCTTCAACTACGTGCGCGCCGCGACCATCTACGCCGGCTCCAACGAGATCCAGAAGAACATCATCGCCAAGATGATCCTTGGCCTACCGAGCGCCTGAGGGAGACTGACCATGAACTTCGATCTGAACGACGACCAGAAGCTCCTCGTCGGTACCGTCGCGGACTTCTGCAAGAAGGAATCCACCGTGGAGCGCATGCGCAAGCTGCGCGAGACGGAGCTTGGCTACGCCAAGGAGACCTGGGCCAAGATGGGCGAGCTCGGCTGGCTCAGCGTGCTGTTCCCTGAGGAAATGGGCGGCCTCGGCGGCACCTTCACGGACGCGGCGCTGATCATCGAGCAGCTCGGCACGACGCTGGTTCCGGAGCCGTTCATCGCCTCCGTGGTGCTCGCAGGCCTGGCGATCCGCCACTCGGTGAGCGACGAGCAAGGCGCGGAGCTTCTGGCCTCGCTGATCGATGGCTCCGAGGTCTTCGCCCTGGCGTACACCGAAGCCCAGAGCCGCCACGACGTGGCCAACGTGACGACGCGCGCGGAAAAGACCGGCGACGGCTACAAGCTGACCGGGAAGAAGCGCTGGGTGCTCGCGGGGCACGGCGCGGACAAGCTCGTGGTCAGCGCGCGCACCTCTGGTGAAGCGCGGGACCGCGACGGCGTCTCTCTGTTCCTGGTCGACGCCAGCGCCGCTGGTGTGAAGCGCACCCGCGTCGAGATGATGGACGGGCACAAGGCGGCGATGATCGACTTCGACGGAGCGCCAGCGCAACTCCTCGGGGAAGCGGGCAAGGCACTCGACGTGCTCGAGCGCGTGATGGACTACGGCGCGGCCGCCGCTTGCGCCGAAGGCGCCGGCATCATGCAGACGGTCCTCGGCATGACCCGGAACTACCTGTGTGAGCGCGAGCAGTTCGGCACCAAGATCGGCACCTTCCAGGCGCTGCAGCATCGCGCCGTCGACATGTTCGTCGAGACCCAGCTGGCCAAGAGCAGCGCCATCATGGCGATGATCAAGGCGGACGACCCGGATCCCGCCGAGCGCGCGCGCGCGATCAGCGCCGCCAAGTGTCAGCTCGCCCTGAGCGGTGGCTTCGTGGTGCGCCAGGGCACCCAGCTGCACGGCGGCATCGGCGTCACCGACGAGCACGACATCGGACTCTACTTCAAGCGCATGCACAGCCTGCTCACGCTGTTCGGAGACGAGGAGTTCCACACCCAGCGCTACGCCAGCTCCGACGCCTTCACGGCGCACGTGTGAGGCCACCGACGCGGCAAACCGAGCGCTGGCGCCCAAACGGGTTCCGGCGCTCTGCGCTTTTGTAAGCCTTTCTCGGTAGTTAGTGTCCGACCCATTCCCGGACGCGAAATTTCGGGCTCGTCTGACGCCCTGCGTCTAGACTCACCGCGTCATGAGTGGCTACGACACTGAAGCACTTACCGAAGGTCAGCTGGGCGCGCTGATCGAGATCATGTTCCTGGCGGCGTTCGCCGACGGCGAGTTCAGCGCTCAGGAACAAGACAATTTCCGCGAGGTAGTGAGTCGTCTCGGCGACTCGCGGCTGACCAGCGACGTGCTGAGCGGACTCATGCTGCGCGCAGCGGTGCAGCTCGAGCGTGAGGGCCGCAGCGCTCGCCTGGCGGCGGCCCGCACCGAGCTTCAGGATCTGGACGCCCGTCGCATCGCGCTGGCCCTGGCAGCCGACGTCGCTGGAGCCGACGGCATCGAGAGCCGCGAGCGCGAGCAGCTCAAGGAGACGGCCAGGGCGCTGGAGATCAGCGACGCGGAGCTCGCGCGCCTCGTCGGTCAGGCCTGAGCGCCCGCCACCAGCGGGCTGTTTTCCGCGCAGCAATCAAGCAAGCTGCGCGATGAAGCGCCGAATCACCGCCGCGCTGTCGGGCGTATCTCGGGCCTCGCTGAGCAGACGCGCGGCGTCTAGCCCTTCGCTCTCGAGGGCGTCGACCCGCGCCTCGAGGTAGTCCTTCATTACCTCGCCGTCGACCTCGGGGTGGAACTGCACGCCCCACACCTGGGGCGCGAACTCCACGGCGGCGAACGGCTCGAGATCCGTCGTGGCGAGCACCTTCGCCTGCGTCGGCAGCTCCACGATGGAGTCGAGATGGGTCATGTT
>JAGQIY010000825.1 GCA_020430865.1 Myxococcales bacterium | reverse complement strand
TTGTCTTCCTCGGACCGGTGTGACAGACAGAGCCGGTCAGCGTCCAAGGGCGGCGGTGGGTAGCACCTGCCGCGTTATTTCGTCAATCATTGTTCGGCGCGGCCTTCGTTTTTCTCGCGACCAACGATTTGGGCGACGAGAGGTCCGGGCTTTGCCGGGGGCCTCCGGCGGTTGTCGCAAGCGACAGGACCGTGGGAGGGGGTATCGATCGAGTCCCGGTGAGGGGCCCGATCGACCGCGTTCAGAGGGCTGAGCCCTTAGGTGCGGATCTCGACGTCGACACCGGCCGACAGATCGAGCTTCATGAGGGCGTCGAGCGTCGCCTGGGTCGGCTCGAGGATGTCGAGCAGACGCTTGTGCGTGCGGATCTCGAACTGCTCGCGCGACTTCTTGTCGACGTGCGGGCTACGCAGCACGGTGTAGCGATTGATGCGGGTCGGAAGCGGCACCGGACCAGCCGTCTTGGCGCCGGTGCGCAGCACCGTGTCGATGATCTCGGTCGCCGACTGATCGAGCAGCTTGTGGTCGTACGCCTTGAGGCGGATGCGGATGCGCTGGGCCATGATTTCGCTCTCTCCCGTGACACTTCGAGCCTTCGCTCGAAGGCTGCCCGCGCCTCGAACGCCTAGGCGCTGTCGGCACGGGCGGGGCTTGTAGCGAAGGCCCGTGGTGGTGTCAACGAGTTTCAGGCAGCGCTGTCGACGGGGTCAGACCGCGCCTGCGCGGCGGCGCAGGATCCCCAAGCCTAGGAAGGCCAAGCCCCAAAGCGGCAGGCCGGCACCACCAGCGCAGCCGCCTGAGCCACCATCATCCTCGGCAGGGAGCTCCGGAACGTTCGCATAGATCGCGCAAACACCATCGATGTCGTCCTGCGTCAGCTCGTCTAGGCTCACGTCGTAACTCGCGAACATCACGGCCTGATCGTCGAGTGAGTGCCAGAGTCCATAGAAGTGGCCGATCTCGTGCAAGAGCACGGTTTGAAGCCGGATCTGCCCCTCTTTCGGTTCCTGCGACAAGGTAAACTCATGGTAGGCGTCGTTGATCACGATGTCGGCATCGATGATCCGACCTTCGCTGTCGTAGGCTGGGAAGGTGAGGGCCAGCTGCGCCGGCTTGCCAGCGCTCGGGTCGATCGCGCTCAACGCCTGCCACGCAGACTTGTCGCGAATGAAGACGATCACGCTATCGGGCGCGGAGTCATTTGGATCGGTCGCGCCTTCGGTGTCGATCAGACCGCCGTAGGTCACCTCGGGCACCGTCGCGCACGGCGTCGCGATCCACTGATCGTAGAGACTGCTGATCACCTCGGGCAGCTCGGCCGGATCAATTTCTTCGGGCTCGGCGGTACCGAGATGAAAGGTCAGCTGCGGCTCCCACCAGATGAGGTTGGTGCCATCGGCCGTGGTCTCGGGGACCCAAGCGTGGCTCGCAGCCGGCACGGCGACCACGAAGGCCAGCACGATCGCAGAAATCAAACGGGTCATGGGTCTTGCTCCTGGCGCTCGGCAACTCGATAGCCGGTCGGTTCGATCGAGAATTGGCCTCGTCCCGCGGTGAGGCTTCGAAGATCACTGGCGTAGCCTACCAGTTCGGATAGCGGCGCGTCGACGGTCAACTCGTGCATCACGCCCCGCGTCTCGGTGCGGCGCACGCGGCCGCGGCGGCGCGCGATGTCACCGACCACGCGACCGATGGTTTGATCGGGCGCCAAGACCGTCAGGATGCACCACGGCTCCGCGGCTACCGCGCCGGCGGCCTCGATCGCACGCCTTGCGGCCCACTCAGCGGCGTCGCGTAACATGATCGGCACCACATCACCGCCATGGACCTCGGCCTCGGCCTGGATTCGGCCGCCAAGGAGCTGCGTGGACCCCTGACCGTCCAAGCCCGCCGCCGATTGCAGGCCAGAGGACACCGCGTCGTGCCACTCAGCACGTGGCAGGTCGCCGACTTCGAAGGTGAGATCCGAATCTGGCGTGATCGTGACCACGACGCGGACCCGAGCACGGCCGGCAGGATGATTCACGGTCGCATCGGCGCTGGACGCAGTCAGAAGCGCGCGACGTTCACGGATCTGCGGTTGGCCGCCACGCAGTTCGAAGCCGAGTGCACGGCTGGCACGCCGCAACGCCACCTCGAGGTGAAGCTCGCCCATGCCTGCCAGCACCGAGCGCCCCGTCTCGCGCTCTACCCCGACGCGCAGCGACGGATCATCCGCCGACTGGCGCAACAGCTCCGCGACCATCGCGTCGTGGGCGGTGCTGTCGGGGGCCTCGACCGTCATCTCCAAAACGGGGTCCGGCAGGCGCATCCGTTCGAAGGTGAAGGGCAAGACAGCAACACCGATCGTATCTCCGGTCTTGGGCACACGCTCGCCGGGCTCGAACACGAGCGCGCCGATCTCGCCGGCTTCCAGGGCCGGAAGCGGTTCGAAGTCTTGGCCAATGATCGCGACCGGGCGCGCCGGGCCCAGGCGGTCGCCAGAGGGCGTTTCGACCAGATTCATGCCCGCGGTCAGACGCCCCGCTGCCACCCGTACGAACGCCAAGCGCGTGCCACGGCGGCGCGGCTCGGTCTTGAAGACGTATGCGGCGAGCGGAACCTCGCGGGGCTGCGCCGACGTGCCTTCGGCCGCGAACGTCGGTAGGTGATGGGCCGTTGGCGGGGGCAGGCAACTA
>JAGQIY010000824.1 GCA_020430865.1 Myxococcales bacterium | reverse complement strand
CGGTCCGTGGTGCAAGCGGTTGTGAAGCTTGTGCTTTTCCACGTGGTACTTCACGAGGTCGTTCCAATCGTCGGCCGTCGTTTGGAACCCCGTGAAGAAGTTGATCCGCTTGTAGCCCTTGAAGTCCGCCATGTTCTCCGCTCCTGATTCGCGTGGGCACCGCCTGCGCGCCGCTGCTTAGGATTTCTTGTCGTCGCCCTTGGCCTTCACCATCGGCTTCTTCTTACGCTTGCGCTTCTTCTGAGCGCCCGAAGCCGAGTCCGAGCCGGATTCCGGCTTGTCGGCAGCCGCGTCCTGCGCCTCGTCGCCGTCGTCGTCTTCTTCGTCGTCGTCAGCCTCGTCCTCGACAATGAGGCCGGTGCTGCCTTCGCTATCGTAGACGGTGCCGTCGATCGCGATGCCGATGCCCATGCCAATCGCTGGCGGTGCTTCGCCCTCGGGCACGACCTCCGCAGCGGGCACGCCGATGGCCATGAAGGCCCCCATCTCGCCGCTGTCGGCCTCGTCGGAAAAGGACAAGTAGTAGCTCGTATGAGCCGGTTTCTGGTTCTGGATGATCTGATGGATCTTGATGATCTCGTCGTCCGACACCGCCGTGACTGGCTTGTCGAGCTGCACCACGAAGCAGTGGGCGAGATTCATCGGGGGCAGGATCACGGTGTCGTCACCGACGGTCGAGTGCACGCCGATGCGAAAGCCCGAAAAGGGCCATTGATTTTCTTCGATGTCGACGTTGGCACCGACGTAGATGCGCACGAACTCGCGAATGGCCTTCGACGTGCCGCGATCGGGGAAGAGCTGCGTTGCCGCCATCAGCATCTTGCGGCGCTGCAGCGTCGACCAATCCGGATTCAGCGTGATGGCCAGCCACCCGGCGAGCCACGGCAAGAAGTCGGGGTCGGTCGTGCGCGGGTCGAAGAACTCGTGGACGCGCCCCAGGCGCAGGTTCACCGAGTCGTAGATGTTGTGGACGATGCTGAGGAAGCCGCGCAGGAAGTTGCCGCCGCCCTCGGACTCGCTCTGCTTGAAGGCCTGCGGCAGATAGTTCACCAAGCTGGTGCGCGAGATCCGCAGGAGGACCTCGCTGTCTTTGTGCACCAGCATGCCGGAGCGCGGCAGCTGCTCGACCACGCTGAACTCGTCGGCGTAGTCCTCGGCGTAGTGGACCCGGAATCGCTCGAACCCGGCGTTGCTCAGCACGATCTTGGCGTCATCGATGTTGAGACCGATGACGTCGGGGATCGCGATGCGCTTGAGAACGCCGCGAGCGCGTGTGTCAGACGATGCGGTCATGCGCCTTCTCAACCACCGTCACGTTGACCAGGTGAATGAGCTGGTCCTCCGCGACTCGGAGCTGCTCGATTTCCACGCCGCCCTTGTCCTCATCGAAGATGCGGATCTTGTCAACGAGGTCCACGCCGTCGACCGACTCGACCACTTGGTAGAGGTCGACCTTGAGGAGCGAACGCCCAAAGGGCCAGCCCTTGCCACTGCGCCAGCCCTTCAGCGGGTGCACGAAGCGGCGTACCTCGCGCTCGATCGTCTTCTTGATCTTGTCCGAGGCGCCGCTTTGGGCGCACACGATCTCGATCCGCAGCGAACACTCCATGTAGCTGGGGCGTACGACGTTGACCACCGTGGACACCAGGCGACGCTGGTTGAGGTAGCTGCGCACGCGCTTGAGAAGCTCGACCGTGGGCACCGG
>JAGQIY010000823.1 GCA_020430865.1 Myxococcales bacterium | reverse complement strand
GCGCGTCTCTCTCCCCCCCTCCTCCTGCCAAAGCTCGAGGCGTTTGTGGATGTTCTCGATCAGGATGATCGACGCATCCACCATCGCGCCGATCGCCACGGCGATGCCACCGAGACTCATGATGCTGATGGTCAGCCCCTGGTAGTACATGGGGATGAACGCCAGGAGCACGCCCAGAGGCAGCGTCAGCACCGGGATCAGCGCACTGCGCGCGTGGAGCAGGAACAGGAAGATCACGATGCTCACCACGAGCATCTCCTCGAGCAGCGTGTGGCGCAGGGTCTGGATCGACTCTCGAATCAGCCCCGAGCGGTCGTAGGTCGTCTCCAGGTGCACGCCTTCAGGCAGACCTTGCTCGATCTCCTCCATGCGCCTGTCCACGCGATCGATGACGTTGAGGGCGTTCTCCCCGTAGCGCATGACCACGATGCCGCCCACGGTCTCGCCCTGACCATTGAGCTCGGCGACGCCGCGGCGCATGTCGGGTCCGAACTGCACCTCGGCGACATCCGCCAGCGTCACCGGGGTGCCGTCGTCGCGTACCTTGAGCGCGATGCTCTCCAGATCCGAGAGCTTCTTCACGTAGCCGCGCCCGCGGATCATCTGCTCGTGCCCGGCGATCTCGATGGTGCGGCCGCCGACCTCCTGGTTGGCTTCGCGCACCGCGGCGATCACCTTGTTCATCGGGATGCCGTAGCTGCGCAGCTTGTTCGGATCGACGTTGACCTGGTACTGCTTCACGAACCCACCCACCGAGGCCACCTCGGCGACGCCAGGCACGCTCTCGAGCGCGAAGCGGATGTTCCAGTCCTGCAGGCTCCTGAGCTCTGCCAGATCGTGTTTCCCTGTGTAATCGACCAGGGCGTACTGATAGACCCAGCCGGCGCCGGTCGCGTCGGGACCGATGCTCGGCGTCACTCCATCGGGTAGCTTCGACTGGGCCGTGTTGAGGTACTCCATCACCCGCGAGCGCGCCCAGTAGATGTCCGTGCCGTCCTCGAACACGACGTAGACGAAGGACAACCCGAAGAACGACTGGCCGCGCACCGCCTTGACCTTCGGCGCGGCGAGCAGCGTGGAGGAGCTGGGATAGGTGATCTGGTCCTCCACCAGGTCCGGGCTCCGCCCGGGCCACTCGGTGAAGACGATCACCTGCGCGTCCGAGAGATCCGGGATCGCGTCAAGCGGCCCGTTCCGCATGGATATTGCACCCCAGATCCCGAGCGCCGCGACCACCAGGAGCGCGAGCCAGCGGTTCTTCGCACAGGCGGCGATCACGTGGCCAACCAGGCCAACCTTCTCGGTCGGTTGCATCACCAGTGTCCCTCGGCGCTCTTCAGCCGGCTCTCGGCGGCGATCAGGAAGTTGCCGCTGCTGACCACGCGATCCCCTGCCTTCAGCCCTTCGAGCACCTCGTAGTCATCGCCGGCCTTGATGCCGACCTGGATCTCCTGGGGCTTGAGCCTCCCCTCCCCCAAATCCAGGAACACCAGGCGCCGAGGCCCGGCGTAGATCACTGCGGAAACGGGGACGACGACTCGCTCACCCCGGTCCGCCGCCAGCTCGACGTTGGCGTACATGTCGGGCTTGAGCTCCACGTCGCGGTTCTTCAGCTCGATGCGCACCTTGCCGGTGCGCGTGCTGCCAGAGAGGTAGGGGTAGACGAAGCTGACCTTGCCCTCGAACTTCTTGTCCGGCAGATACGGCAGGGTCACCGTCGCTGGCGCGCCCACCTTCACGAGGGGCAGCTCCGCCTCGTAGAGCTCCG
>JAGQIY010000822.1 GCA_020430865.1 Myxococcales bacterium | reverse complement strand
GATGGCGAAGGCCGCGTTGATCAGGCCGACGTGTGAGTAGGTCTGAGGGAAGTTGCCCCACTGCTCCCCGGTCTTCGGGTCGATGTCCTCGCTGAACAGCCCCACATGGTTGGCGTGCTTGATCAGCTGCTCGCAGGCTTCAATGGCTTCCTCGCGGTAGCCAAGACGAGCGAGCGCCTCCGCCGCCCAGAAGCCGCAGACCGTGAAGGTGCCGTGGGTCTCGCCGATGCCATCGAAGTGGTTGTAGCGCTTCATCAGGTAGCGATCGACGCTGAGCTTCTTGTGCAGTTCTCGCACGTGGCGCTCGGCGCGCGGGTTCCCGCGGGACAAGTAGCCGAGGTTCACCATCATGAAGAGCGAGGCGTCGGCGTTGTTGTTTCGGGGGTTCGTGCTCTCGGCGTAGATGCCCAAGTCGGGGCGATAGCACTGCTCCTCGATGATGGAGCGCGCACGGGCTACGAGTCCCAGCGCCTTTCCCTCGAGGCTCGGGTCCGAGATTGCCTTGCCGATCCGCGCCGCCAGCGCAGCGCCGGTCCAGTGGAAGAGCAGCGGAAAGGTGTGCACTTCGGGTTCCGCGCGGTACTCCCAGATGCCTGCGTCTGGGAGCTCCATGGTGTGTTCGATGTAGCCCAGCAGCCGATGCACCAGCGTCGCCGCGTGGGCGTTGTTGTGGGTGTCGAAGCGCAGGTCCAGGAACTGGGGCGCCACGGCAGCGATGATCTCGCCGTAGACATCGTTCTGAACCTGGAGGTACGCGGCGTTTCCGCAGCGGACGGGCGGGTTCGCGTCAAGGTAGCCCGCCAGGTGATCCAGCGTGCGCTCCGACAGGCGGGATTCGCCGCTGATGCCGTAGACTGGTTGCAGCGTCTCGCTGCCCTCGGCGAGGTTCTGGGCGAAGGAGACGAAGCGCTCCATCTCCTCGAAATGGCCGAGGCGCCGCATGGCGTGCAGCGTGAAGTAGGTGTCGCGGAGCCAGCAGTAGCGGTAGTCCCAGTTGCGCCCGGAGCCGGAGTGCTCCGGGATGCTGGTGGTGGTCGCCGCCGTGATCGCCCCGGTGTCCTCGTACTGGTGGAGCTTGAGCGCCAGCGCCGAGCGGATCACCTCGCGCTGGAAGATCCCGGGCAGGTTCGTGTGCTTGACCCAGGTCTCCCAGTACTTCCGGGTGCGAGCGAGGAAGGATTCGCAGGTCTCTTCCAGCGACGCTTCCAACGGGTTGCCCCAGGTCAGCACCACGTAGGCCTCCTGCGTGAGCAGGAAGGGTCGCTCCTCGAGCAGGTAGGCGAGGGGAACGTTGGTGGTCAGTCGCAGCGGGCCCCCGTCCACTTGCCACTGCACGTGGTTGCTAGCGACGTAGGACTGGGGTTCGAGCGCGCCATAGTCGTATACCGGTCGGCAGGAGACGCGGACGCTCGGGCGCCCCTCGAGGGGGCGCAGCCGCCTGACCAGCATGTTCGGCTTGAACGAGCGGTCGTACTGCTTGTAGCGCGGCGCGAAGTCGATCAGCTCGAAGCGGCCAGCCTCCGAGCTGAAGACGGTGCGCAGGATGTTGGTGTTCGGGAGGTAGTCCTGCTCCGTCTCGAACTCGCTCTCACGAGGTCGTACCCGGAACTCCCCGCCGCGCTTCGAGTCGAGGATCGAGCCGAACACGAAGCTGGAATCGAAACGGGGCCAGCAGAGCCAGGTCACGGACCCACGATCGTCGATCAAGGCCTGGTAGCTGCAGTTGCCAATCAGTGCGTGCTTCACGGGGGATCTCGGTGCGTGGCGGTCTCGCTTGAGGTCGCGGGTGCGACGAGCGTTCAAGGGGGGGAGGGACGATCGAACGACGGCCCACGAACGTCACACTCGAGGAGCTGAGCCTCGGTTGCGCGCAAAGACCGCCGTATGACATAAGCGACAGTTCATGACCAAGGCCAAGCTAATCGTCGCGTCGGCTCGCTTGCCGGTAACGATGGCCCGACGAGCCGACGGCTGGACGGTGCACGCTAGCACCGGTGGCCTCGTCACCGCGCTGAAATCCGTGTCCGAACAGCGGCCGTTTACCTGGCTCGGCTGGCCCGGCACCCATGTACCAGAGGCGGAGCGCGCCGCGGTCAGCCGGGAGCTCAGCCGCCACGGCTCTGCGCCGGTCTTCATCGCGAAGAGCGACATCTCCGGCTTCTACGAGGGCTTCAGCAATCAGGTTCTGTGGCCACTGTTCCACGCCCTGAACGAGCGAATTCACTTCGATCGCTCCGCCTGGCGCGCTTATCAGAAGGTGAACGAGCAGTTCGCGGACGCCATCCTCGAGCAGGCCGGTCCCGGAGACGTCGTCTGGGTCCACGACTACCAGCTCGCGCTGGTGCCGGAGCTCCTACGGCGCCGCGGTCTCGATTGCCCGATCGGGTTCTTTCTCCACATCCCGTTCCCCGCCGCACAGACGTACCGTTCACTGGCGGTGCGAGAGGAGATCTTGACCGGGCTCCTCGGTGCCGATCTCCTCGGGTTCCACAGCTACGAGTACGTCAGTCATTTCCGTGCGGCTTGCTTGCGCGTGCTCGGCGTCGAGAGCGACCCGAACTCCATCCGGCTGTCCTCCCATCGTGTGAAGCTGGGCATGCTGCCCATCGGCATCGACCCGGAGGAAGTACGCGATCTCTGTCAGACGGAGGAGGCACAGAGCGAGCTGGAGCGCCTGCACTCGACCTACCAGGGTAAGCACATCGTCACGGGTGTCGACCGACTGGACTACACCAAGGGGATCCCGGAGAAGCTCAGAGCCTTCGAAGAGCTGCTCGCCCGGCACCCCAAGCTCCGGGACAAGGTCGTGCTGATCCAGATCGCGGCGCCTTCGCGCATGGGCGTACAGGAGTACCAGACCCTGAAGCGCGAGGTCGACGAGCTGGTGGGCCGGGTCAACGGACGCTTCGGTTCTGCGTCTCACACACCGGTCGTCTACGTGAATCAGGCGTACTCTCGCGCGCGCCTGGCAGGCCTCTACCAGGCAGCGGACGTGGCGCTGGTCACGCCGATTCGCGACGGCATGAACCTGGTCGCGCTCGAGTACGTCGCCGCACGCCGAGAGCAAGGCGGGACGCTGATCCTCAGCGAGTTCGCGGGCGCCGCGCACTGCCTCCCCGGTGCTCGCCTGGTGAACCCTTACAACGTCGACCAGGTGGCTCAGGAGCTGGCTCACGCACTCGAGCGACGCCCGGCCCGGGCCAAGCGGCTCCAGGCGTTCAGCAACATGCTCGACTTCGTGGACAACAACACCAGCATGCGCTGGGCCGAGCGCTTTCTCGACCAGCTCGAGTCGGGCACCGAGGGCGCGCGCACGACGTTCAAGCGACTCCGGGTCGACGCGGAGCCGCTCGCCTCGAAGATCCGTGGGGCAGCGAACCCCTTGATGCTTCTCGACTACGACGGCACCCTGCGCGGCTTCGTCAATGATCCGATGAACGCCACCCCGGAGCCGCGCATCCTCGAGACGCTGGACAAGCTCTCTCAGCTCTGCACCCTGTATGTAATCAGCGGTCGGCCAGCGGAGGTGCTGGAGGAGTGGCTGGGCGAGCTGCCGATCGGGCTGGTCTGCGAGCATGGGCTCGGAGTGAAGCCCATCGGTGGTGAATGGCACGACCGTGAACAGCCAAGCATCGAGTCGCTCAAGAAGGCAGTGGACCCGCTGTTCAGGGACTTCGTCTCGCGCACGCCCGGGAGCCGCGTGGAATACAAGCGGGGCGGTATCGCCTGGCACTACCGCGCCGCCGATCCAGAGTTCGGAGCCTTCCAGGCCAACGAGCTGCTGACCCTGCTCGCCGACGTGCTCAAGCGCCGTCCGTTCAATGTGCTGAAGGGGAATCGCGTGATCGAGGTGCGCCACGAGCAAGCGACCAAGGGACGGGCGACGAGCGAGCTGCTGCGGCGCCACGCGAAGGCGGATCTGCTGTTCTGTGCGGGCGATGACCGCACAGATGAAGAGATGATGGACGCGATCCCCAAGAGCTGGGCCGCGCGCGCCGTCACGTGCTGGGTTGGCAGTGCGAACAGCCGCGCGCAGTTCTGGGTAGAGTCGAACCACGCGCTGCTCGCCGAGCTCGATCGAGTGGCGGCTCTCTGGCAAAGCCAGCGCAAGAAGGCCAAGAAGACGCGCTAGTCGCTCAGACGTGGCGGCGCGCATCGACAAGCCACGACAACGACGCTACATGCCTAGTCGTTCGCGCGGTCAGCCGCGAGCCGTCGTTGCCATGCGTTTCCGTCTCTTCGGGTTCCCGGTTCAGATCGAGGCCAGCTTCTGGATCATCGCGATCCTGTTCGGTCTCAACGTCGCTGGTGGAAGCATGGCGGCGGTGATGCTCGGCATGGCCATCTGGCTCGGGATCCTGCTGGTCTCGTTGCTGGTGCACGAGCTGGGACACGCCTTGGCGGCTCGCGCCTACGGGGAGTCGCCGCACATCGTTCTGCACGCCCTCGGCGGCCGCACGGTCTGGTCACCCCGAGCCGAGCCGACTCGCGTGCAGCGCGTCGTGGTCACGGCGGCCGGACCGCTCGCAGGCTACCTGCTGGCGGCCGTGGCCTTCGTCGCGATGATGGTCAGCGGTCAGGGGCCGAGGGGCGAAGACGTGGGGCTCGCGGGGCGGATCCTCGGGCAGCTGACCATCCTGAACGTGTTCTGGTCGACGTTCAATCTGCTGCCGGTGATCCCCTTCGACGGCGGCCATATCCTTGCGGCACTACTCGGCAAGGGCAGGGAGCGACTGTCGCTGATCGTCTCCGGCGTGGTGGGAGTGCTGGGTGCGATCGGCTTCTTGCTCGCGGACTTGATGTTCGGCGCAATCATCCTGGGCTGGGCAGCCGCCACCAACTGGATGAGCCTGCGCCGCCCGGAGCCCGCGGCGATCCCCAAGGCGGCGCTGCTGCAAATGCTGGACGAGGCTCGGCAGGCGATGGATCAAGGCAAGCTGGCGGAGGCACACGCCATCGCGCGGGCTGTTTTCGAAGCCACGCCCGACGCGGAGGTGCGGCGCCGGGCAGCCGAGATCGGCGCTTGGTCTGCGCTGCTCGGCGGCGACTCCGACGCTGCCAAGCAGGTGCTGGAGCGCGCGCCACGAGACCAGCCAATCGACCCCTACCTGAGGGCTGCGGTCTACGAGGCCCTGGACGACGACCAGCGAGCCGTCGAGACCCTCGCCCATG
>JAGQIY010000821.1 GCA_020430865.1 Myxococcales bacterium | reverse complement strand
GGCGTCGCCGCCGGCATCGGCTCAGGGGTTGGCGATCCGATGCCCAGATGGGTGCGATAGCGCGAGGCGGACGGCGCCTTGGAGCTCAGCGATCGCACCGGCGCCGGCGTGAGCTTCTCGGGCACTGCGTCCGGCCGATCCTGTGGCTCGACCACGAGTGTCCCGTGACGCGATCGATCGGGCGTTCGCGCAACGCCGCGTTGGTCTCCTCCCTGTGAGTCGCTGGGGGGCATCCGAGCTCAATCGTCCTTACACGCGCCGGTGGCGCGACCTCCGAGCGCCCGCACACCGGCTTTCGCGGGCAGTCTGCCCATCATATAGCAGCGGCTCAAGCCCACGCGAAGAAGAAGCAAGGTGGAGCGTACTCGACGCTAGGGCTCGTCTCTCGGCCGGAGACTTGTCGGCGATTTACAGTCGCGTGGTGCAGACACAGCGGAAACGTCGCGCGTCGTCTCGCCACGCGCTTGGATATTTGCCGGCGTTCGTGTCCGTGGCGCCCTATCTTGCCCAACGCCCGCAAGCGACTCGAGCTGCTCGTGCACCACGACGACTCAACCTCGCCCCGTACATCGCCTCGAGCAGGACTTCCGGCGACCCGAAACGGCGGCCCATCCCATGCAGACCAGAGCCTTGATCTCCCAGCGCCAAAGACTCGTCTCGACCGCCACCCTGGGCGCCCTGGTGCTTGGAGCGGTGCTCGGATGCAACTCATGCAAACGCTCCGGAGGGGACAGCGGGCCGGCCGAGCCACCGCAGACTCAACTTACCCATGCGGAAACACCCGGCGCGAAGACCATCAAGGAACTCAAGCCCGCCAACATCGGACATCCGCGACTCTGGGTTCGCAGGCAGGACCTGAAGCAACTGAGGGCTTGGGCGAGCCCGACCAACCCGATCTACACTCGAGGCCTCCGGCCAGTCATCGACCAGGCGAAACAGGACGTCGACCTGAAGCGCATGCCGAGCGCCGACCAGTGCGCCTACGAGGGACGGTACTGTGAACAAACGGCGCTCGTTCTGGCGTTCGCTTCCTTGCTCCAGAACGACGCGAGCGAGGCCAAGGCCTACGCCGAGCGAGCGAAGCGGGTGCTGATCCCGATGCTCGAACGCGTGAGAGCCAACCAACCGGGTGACCCCTTGGCGGACGCTCGCTTCAGCGTGGCCGACCGCTCGCGCTGGGCGGGGGAAGCGTTTCCTCTGACTGTCGACTGGATCTACCCCTACTTGTCGAAGGAAGACAAGTCGCTTATCCGCACGGTATTTTTGCGCTGGGCCGAGGAGCAGCTGAAGGCCACGGTGACGGACTTCAACCACCCCGAACCGGTGGGCAAGCTCAACGATCCGGCGCTGCTCGAAGACCGCAAGGCCAGGCGCTACGGAGCGAACAACTTCTACACGGCGCACGCGCGAAACCTGGGCCTGATGGCACTCGCTCTGGATGAAGCCGACGACCCCAAGGAGCCAGACGCGGGCCGGCAGTATCCGCGTCTGCGGGACTACCTGCAGAACGTGACCGGCGCGTGGCTCTACGTGTCCGACTCCGTGCTACGCAACGACGCCAGGGGGGGCCTCGCTCCCGAGGGCTTCGAGTACGCGCCACGATCGCTGGCCTTCTTGCTCCAGCTGTACCTCGCGCTCGAGACGTCTGGAGAAGCAGACGAGCAGCGCTACGGGTCCCAGGTGTTGCGCTGGAAGAACCCGTTCTGGAAGGAGCTGGTCCCGGCGTACTTGAACGCCCTCAGCCCGCAAACAGCCAAGAGTCAGCGCAGTGGGCGACAAGTCTACCTGCCTGCCTGGACGGGCGACGGCGAGGTGTACGAGCTCTTCGACTTCGCCGACGCGTTCATTCCGCTCGGAATCAGCGCCAGGCTGCGGGGCGAGCAGGAGCTGTACGACCAGACCCGTTGGATCCAACGCCACACGCCAGCAGGCGGCGCCGAGTACCTCGACAGGCGAGCCAGCGCCGAAGGGGGATCGGTCCCGTATCGTCAGGCGATCCTCTACTTCCTGCTGTTCGATCCGAGCGCGAAGCCAGCGGCGGATCCTCGCGCCAAGGTCCAGCCACACCACCTGGCCAGCGGCACGGGGCGCCTGGCGGTGCGGGAGAGCTGGAAGCCCGATTCCGCGTGGTTCAACTTCAACTGCGGCTGGGCGGAGATCGATCACCAACACGGAGACGCGGGGGACTTCGGTCTCTACTTGCAGGGCGAGTGGGTGAGCAAAGAACGCGTCGGCTACGGTGGCGCTTTCGAGCGATCGCTCTCCCACAACACGCTCGCAGTCGAGAACTCCAGGCCAGATCACCACGACGACGCGCGTCGGCGAGGCTTGTGGGAGTCGGGCTCCCAGTGGGTGCTCGGACACACGGGCGACCCCGTGCTGAGGAGTCACGTGGGCGAGGACTATGTCTCGACCCGCTGCAACATGGGAGGGATGTACAACTCTGCCTACGAGAAGGTGAGCGACGTCGAGGCGGTGGAGCGTCACCTGCTCTGGCTTCGCCCCAACGTGGTCGTGTTCTACGACGACGTGGAGACCAAGCGCGCCGATCAGTTCAAGCGCGCGT
This sequence comes from Myxococcales bacterium, assembly GCA_020430865.1. The sequence continues at coordinate 15,336 of JAGQIY010000821.1, read as the reverse complement.
GGCTCCACTTCCCTGCCCTGCCCAAGGTCGAAGGCAACCACGCCGACCTGACGACCCCCCGTGGCCAGCGCGTTCGGGTGACGGCGCTCCTGCCAAGCGACGCCAAGCTCGAAGCGACCGCGTACCGCGCCACGGACGACTGGGAGACCAAGCCTGCCGCCGCCGAGAGCATGCTGTTCGACCTGAGCACCTCGAGTGGAGACGCGAAGCGCCAGGAGTTCCTCCACGTGCTCCAGGTGGCAGAGACACCAGCGACCCCACTCTCTTTCAAGCAGGGCCAGGGGGACGAGCTGGTCGGAGCCAGTCTCGGCGGGGTCGCCGTCGCATTCGCGACCCGGCGCGACACGCCAAAGGCCGAGTTCAGCGTGCCCGGAGCGACCAAGCGAATCTTCATTGCTGGCCTCCGACCGAGCGCAGGCTTCAAGCTTTCCGCGATCGCCCAGGGGGACAAGCTCCGCGTCAGCGTCGAACCGGGTGGCGGCACCACCAGTGACGCCGCCGGAGTCTTGCGCTTCGAGCCACCGTGAGGCGGGCCATCCCTTGCCGCTTTGTTCCCGGCCCGCGCTGGCGGAGCCTGTAGGATGCGCACTCGAAGCCGCCTGGCTCCGCGGGCGCTCCGCATCAGGCACTTACGCATCAGGGCAGCATGAACACGACGCAGCTGATCGCCGAGCTGGAGAGCCGCTTCGAGCTCGAGGAGCTCAAGCAGTTGGGCCAGGGCTTGCTGGGGCTCGATCCAGGCTCGATCGGGGGGGAGGACCACCTCGGGTCCTTCGCGCGAGCGCTCGTCTTGCGCAGCGTCGCCCTCGACGCCGTCGAGGCGCTGTGCGACGCCGTCTCTGCAAAGCGCCCCGATGCACGCCAGAAGCTGGACGGGCTGCGTCGGCTTGGCCTCTCCGGCGCACCGAGCCTCCCCCTTGGCTCGCAGATCGGGAGCTACCGCGTCGTCGAGCTCCTCAGGGAAACGGCGATCGACACGAGCTATGTCGTCGAAGCCACGGACGACCCAGGTGGGGCCACGGCCCGTCGCGACGAGGACACGATCACTCGCGAGCGGAACCTGGCCGAACTCACAGGCAACCTCGATCTGGCACGGCTCGGGGCGCCCTCGAGTCGAAGACGCAGGCTCTCGCTGCTACGCCCCGAGGCGACGTTCGATCGCCGTGGCCTTCAGCGTTTCCTCACGGCATCACGCATCAGCGGCAGCGTCCAGCACCCGGCTCTGCCGCGACGCGTACTCGCGGGCCCCCTCGGCGAGCATATCGTGGTGCTGCAGGACCACTTCGCAGGCATGTCGCTCGCGGAGGCCCTGACCTCTCAGGGCCCGCGCAGCTTCGACGGCGCGCGCTGGATCCTCAGCGGACTGCTGGACGCGCTCTCGGCGCTCCACGCGGCGGCGACCGCTCACGGCTTGCTGACGCTTCAGAACGTGCTGCTGAGCGAGGACTCCCAGTCGGCGCCCGCGCTGATGATGCTGGGCGCCGGCTCGAGCTTCCTGGTCGCGTCTATCCCTGGCTGGGGTCGAGATCGCCTCGATCTGTTGTGCTACGGCCTCGCGCCCGAGCAGATCCAGGGGCACGTGCCCGACGTGCGGAGCGACATCTATTCCTTCGGAGCCCTGGCCTACGAGCTGTTGAGCGGCCGGCCCCCCTACTCGACGCGCAGCGCTCAAGGGCTCTTCGAACGCCTGACGCAAGACCCTCCGCCCCTGGCGCGTGTAGCTGCGGCAGGCAGCGTACCGCCGGCCGTCAGCGAGCTGGTCGCGGCGCTCATGGACCGCAACCCAGAGCGCCGTCCGCGAGACACACGCGAGGTCATGGAGGCGCTGGAGCGGGCAGGTCGACGGGCGCAGCTGCCCGCCGCGTACCAGATCTCGGAGGCCGAGATCGAACAGCGACTCGCGGCGCTGCTCGAGCACCCGAACAGCGAAGATCTGCTCGCCGCCGTCGAGGGCGCGGTCGATCAAGGCGCCGAGCCCGGCCGTATCGCCGACGGCCTGGTGTGGGTCGCCTCCAGCCTGGCCACGGGCCTGTCTCCGGGCTCGCGCACCGCCCAGAAGCGCCTCTTGTTCCGCGCGGCAATGATCCACGAGACCGCCAGTGGTGACCCCGAGCAGGCGGAGAGCTGCTACGCGCGCATCGTGGAGGCGGACCCCGCGGACGGGCCCGCGCTCGCTGCGCTCGAACGCGTCCGGCGCCGCCTCGGTAAGCACGAGGCCTTGATCGAGATGCTCCTGGAACGCCAGGAGCTCGCGTCCAGCGCCAGCGAGCGTGCCCAAGCGCTCGCCGAGATAGGTCGCATCTACAAGAACGATCTCGATGACCCGGGGCAGGCACTGATCGCGTTTGCCCAGGCGTTCGCGGAGGATCCGCTCAGCGAGGAGCACGCCGACGAGGTCGAGCGCTTGGCAGGCAAGCGCAGCGAAGCGTGGACCGAGGCCGTGCAGAGCCTGGTGGACGCGCTGAGCACTGACCAGCTCACCGAGGCGAGGGTCGCGCTGCTGAACCGCCTCGGCGCGTGGTACAGCAAGCACCTGAGCCGCCCGGACCTCGGTCTACCCTGCTACCAGCAAGCGGTCGCGCTCGACCCCGCCAGCGCCGTCGCCCTCGAAGGGATGACGCAGCTCTACCGGCAGGCACGGCAGTGGCCAGAGCTCGGGATGGTGCTGACGGCCCGCGCCGACGCAGCGGCGACGCCCGCCGAAGCGCGAGACCTTCGTGCCCAGGCCGCGGAGCTGTTGGCGAGAGAGATGAACGACGCCGAGAGTGCCCGCGCGCTGTTCGAGCAGGTGCTGGAGGAGGATCCGCACCACCCCGCTGCGTGCGCCGGACTGGACGAGCTCTACGCGTCGGCGGGGCGACACGCCGAGCGCCTCGTGGTGCTCGAACGGCGCCTGGCTCTGGCCACCCCAGCAGAGCGGATCGAGCTGCTGCTGGCGATCGCAGATGTCTGCGAGTTCGCGCTCAAGAACCCAGGACGCGCGCTGCAAGCCTACGAAGACGTGGTCCAGCTCGATCCGACTCATCTCGACGCGCTGAAGGGAGCCGATCGACTGTACTCCCAGACTGAGCGCTGGACGGAGCTGTTGACCAATCTGGAGCTTCAGCTGCGTGTGGCCGTGACCCCGCGTCAGAAGACCACCCTCTGGTCTCGCGTCGCCGCCATCCATGGAGAAGAGTTCCTGGATCATGCACGGGCGGCGGATGCCCTGGAGAACCTGCTCGACCTCGAGCCGAACCATCAAGAAGCGCTGACCACGCTGGTCACTCACTACACGGCGCTGGAACGCTGGAGCGACGTGGCGATCGTGTACGAGCGACGCCTGGACGCGGCCGCCAAGAAGTCCGAGCGCGTCCGCCTGGGCCTCGAACTCGCGCAAATCCTCGCAGAAAAGGCGCAGGTCGAGGATCGCGCGATCTTCGCCTACGAGCAAGTCCTGGCGCTCGACCCGGGCAACACCCAGGCGCTGAGCGCTCTGGCCGAGCTGCGCGCCCGCTCGGGTGACTCTCACCAGGCGCTCGAGGCGGTCGAAGCGCTCGCAAGGAAGGCCGAGACCCCCGGCGAGCGTGCCAAGCACTACATCAGCGCCGCACGCCTGCTCGAAGAGCGCGGCGACGGAGACCTCGCGATCTCGCGCTACGAACTCGCGCTGCAAGCCGAGCCCACCCACGCGGCGGTGCTGGAGGCGCTCGAGGCCGCGTACCTGGAGCGCGACGAGCTGGAGTCGGCCCTGGCGATCTATGAGCGCGCGCTGCAGGAAGACCTCAAGCCTGCTCAACAGGCGGCGCTGCGCACCAAACGCGCTCGGCTGTTGTGGCACCAAGCGAGGGATGGCAAGCGTGCCTACGCCGAGGCCAGACGCGCCCTCGACCTCGATCGTCAGAACCTCGAGGCGCAGACCATCCTGGCCAAGGTCAGCTACGAGAGCGCCGACTACGCCGAGGCCGCCAAGCTCCTCGAAGGTCTCCTCGGTCGTAGCTCCCAGCTCGGCAAGGACCAGCGCCGCGAGCTGCAGCGCAGCTTCGCCCAGGCGCTGGCCCACATCGGCCAAGGCGATCGGGCCGTGATCGAAGCCGGGCGCCTCCTCGAACTCGAGCGCGCGCCCGAAGAGCTGCGCTTCGTGGCCGATCTCAATCTGGATCACGGTTCCGCGAGGCAAGCTTTCGAGCTCTACTGGGAGTTGCTTCATGCCCCGGACCTGCGCTTGGACCCCGACGAGAGTGCAGAGCTCAAGCTGCGAGTCGGGGAGAGCGCGCTCAAGAGCGGTGACCTGGACACGGCGGAGAGCCAGCTGAGGGCAGCGCTGGAACAGAATCCGGACGAGTACCGGGCGCTCAGCGCGCTGGCTGATCTCCAGGGCAAACGCGCAGACTACCAAGCTCAGCTCTCGACCCTCTACGAGTTGCTACAGATCGCGCCGGAGAGCGAGCATTTCGAGGTCCTGATCCGGCTCGGAGACCTCGCTGCCGATCGCCTGTCTGACTCGGAGTACGCCACGAAGAACTACTTGAGCGCGCTCTCGAAGCGACCCGGGGACCGCGGCGTGCTGCTGAAGTTGATGCGCCTCTATTCCGAGGGGAAAGACTGGACGCGGCTGGTAGAGGTCATTCTGGAAGTCGCCGACCTGGTCGATGACTCCAGGCAGCGCGCGAAGTACCTGATGACCGCCGCGAGCCTGTGTCACGACGAGCTGGGAGACCTCGAGCAGGCCGCAGCGCTGTATCAGGAGGTCATGCGCCTCGATCCCAGCCTCGAGACCGCTCGATCCCGCGCCGTCGACGTCGTGCGCGCCCGCGGTGATTTCGAGGGACTCAAGGAGCTGCTGAAGGAGCAACTGAAACGCGCCTCGGACGCACGTGATCAGCCGCAGATGCTCGAGTTGATGGACGAGCTGGCGCTGATCTACGACCAGCAGCTCGGACGCCTCGATCAAGCGATCGCGCTCACCGACGCGGCGCTCCAGCTGGCTCCGGACGGCCTGCACCGCCAAGAGCGCCTGGCACGGCTCTACGCACGAGATCCGGGCCGCTACCTCGACAAGGCCCTGGCGACCCACGACGCCATCCTCGCCAAGGACCCTTACCGCGTGAGCATCTATCGCTCGCTGTTCGACCTCTACTCCAGACAGCGCGACTCCGACTCGACTTGGTGCGTCTCTCAAGCTCTCTACGCCTTGAATCAAGCGAGCCCCGAGGAGTCGACGTACTTCCGCCAGGGCCGCCCTGGCGAGCCGCCGACCGTCAACACCCAGTTGGGCCACGAAGACTGGCTCAACGTGGTGATGCACGAAGACGCCGATGGGCTACTCACGGGCGTGCTGGCGCTGCTGCAGGGCACGGTGCTCGATGTGCGGGGCACTCCGCTCGATCAGCTGGGATACGGCGACGACCACGCGGTCGACCCCGGCGCGCGACTGCCCGCCGTGTACACCTTGAGTCATGACGCGCGCTGCCTCGGGGTAGCGCTTCCGCGCCTGTACCAGAACTCGAACGACCCGCGTAGCCTGAGCCTGCTACACGCGACGCCGCCTTGCATCTCCCTCGGCCAGGGAGCGCTGGAGCTGCGCGGCCGCAGCCGAACCTTCAGCTTCGAGAGTTCTCACGCCCTCACCTACTTCCGTCCAGGCTTCTACGTGCGACACCTGGTCTCGAGCCACAAGGAGCTCCGCGCCTGGCTGAGTGGGGCTATCCGCTTGTTCGCCCCGCGCTTCCCGGTCTCGGCTGACATCGCCGAAGCGGCGCAGGGGGCAAGCATCGCGATCGAGCGGAAGTTCAATCAGGAGCGCCGGCAGGCGCTGAGTCAGCTCGTCGGCGAGCTGCTGCAGAAGGGCGCGGCCCTCGACCTACGCCGCTGGATGCGAGGAATCGACCTCACGGCCGATCGCGCCGGCTTCTTGCTCTGCGATGACCTGCCGACGGCGCTGCAGGTGATTCGTCAGGCAGAGGACGACGAGGACATCACCACGCGTGCCGAGCGGAGCAAGGCCCTGGTCCGCTTCGCCGTCAGCCCCGCGTACCTTCGTCTGCGCGCTCAGCTCGGCCTGCGCAGGGGGTGAGGATCGCGCTGTCTCGGCACACGCCGACGTAGGTGATTTTCCTCAGAGAATTAAGACTGAATCTGTCTCGACAGCCCTGACAGATCGACGGATGATTTCTGAGCAGGAGGGGTTCGATGGCAGCGGGGGTTGCGCGACGCGTGCGCCTGAGCGTCGCGGGTAGAGACGTGGTGGAGATCGCCGGGCGCCTGAAGCGGCTCACCGCGGTCTGCACGAAGACCGGCATCGACGAGGCCTGCTTCGGCTCTTCGACGGCCGGCAGGTTCGTCGAGGTCGAGCTGCTTCTCAGCGAGGGCGCGACGCCCCGGGAAGCGGTGTGCGCCGCCGCCGAGGCGTTGCTCCGCGGCCTCGACCACGACGACTTCGTGCTGCCCGACGGGACCCGAGTGCGGGTCTCGACCACGGATTCAGGCGCTGGCCGGGGGCCGTGAGAGAACGACGGCTCCGTCGGGAAACGCCACGCGACGCTCCACGAGATCGCTCACGGTATCGCGCAGCGTCTCACCCGGGTCTCGGGGCTTGAAGCCGAGCTCCCGCTCCGCCTTAGAGGAGTCGCAGTACCAGAAGTACTGGGCCATCTCCACGCTGATCTCGTCGACCGGCGGCGTGCCGCCCACCGCCTCGATGGCGCGACTGAACAGCTTGTTCGCGCCGATGGCCAGAGCGCGTGTCTTCGGCAGTCGCAACTTGGGCCCGGGAATCCCGGTGAGCCGCTCCAGACGCTGGAAGAACGCCGCGATGGTCAGGTTCTTGGCGCACAGCAAGTAACGCTCCCCGCTCTGGCCTTTGTCGAACGCGACGATCATTGCGCTGGCCACGTCTCTGACGTCGACGAAGCTCATTCCGCCCCCTGGGACCGCAGGCACTCGCCGCTCGAGGAAGCGCTTCACGTCTCCGGTCGATGAGTTGCGCTCGTCACCCGGCCCCAGCAGCAACGTCGGATTGACGATCACGACCTCGAAGTCGTCGCTGATCGCCTCGAGAGCCTCGCGCTCCGCGTAGAGCTTCGTCCGGTAGTACGGCCAGCGTGCGATGATGTCCAGAGGAGCGTGATCGCGCTCGCTGAAGAGGCTATCGGGGTCGCGTCCGACCGCGATGGTCCCCGAAGTGCTCGCGTAGACCACGCGCTTCACGCCGGCAGCTCGCAGGGCAGCGAGCGCGCGCCGCGTACCGACCACGTGTAGCTCATGCAGCGCCGCCGCATCGTCCTTGTCCCGGCTGACCTTCCCGGTACAGAGAAAGGCACCGTCGCAGCCCTTTCCGTCGGGACCCGCCGCGCTTTTCCGCACGGCATCTTCATCGAGGATGTCGACTGCGGCGACTTCGAGCTGGTCGATCCGACCACCGCTGCGACTCACGGCGATGACTTCGTGTCCTGCGCTGACTAGCTGACGCACCAGGTGACTGCCCAGGAAACCAGTGGCGCCACCAACCCAATACCGGCCCATATCTCTCTCAGCTTTCTGACTGCAGGCCGAAGGCCTTCTGGAAGGTCACCAGGAGCCCGATGTTGTTCGACTTGACCGTACCGGCCATGAACTCCGACGGGCTCGGAGTGTACGCCTCGCGCACGATGCGCGTGAACATGGCGGGCGAAGTCTTGAGGACGCAGTCGGCGTCGCCCTCGGGCTTGCCCGCCCAGATGCGACAGGTCTGCGGGGAGATCTGCATGCTCCAGCGCTCACCCTCTCCCAGGGAGAAGTAGTAGCTGACGGCCTCCTCGATGCTCCCTACCTGGAAGCGGGACTCCAGGTCCTTGAATACCTCGGCCAGCGTCTCCTTCTTCTTCGAACCGGTGACGTCCTCCACCGCAAGTTGCTTCAGATCGAGCACCCTCCCAGCCGCGAGTTCCTCCACCGCCCGCTGCGCCAAGCGTGCGACGGCGCGTGAAGCCTCGGTCACGCTCATGCCCTCGGTCAGGCGCTTGAGCTCCGCGACCTCGAGCGGAGGCCCGATGCGCACCTGCACCTTGCGGCTCCGCAGGGCGAGAGCTCCCTTGGGGAGCGCGGCGTAGGTGCCGCCGAGGTACACGGGCAGGATGTCCGTGCCGTACTGCAGGGCCAGGTGCCCCACGGCAGGCTTGAACTCGTGGATCGCGCCATCCACGCTGCGAGTTCCCTCGGGAAACACCAGCACGACGTTGCCACGCTCCAGGAGCTCACCCGCTTGCCGCAAGCTCTGGCGCAAGGAACCGCTGCGGCTCATCGGCACCAGGTTCGTGAGGTTCTCGAAGTAGGCCTTGCGCCACTTGCCGCCTTCGAAGAAGTAGTCCTGAGCTGCCAGGGACACCATGTCCTTGCCGTAGCCGCCGAGGGCGAACTTCACCAGACCCATGTCGAGGTGGCTCGCGTGGTTTGCCGCGACCAGGGTGTTGCGGTTGTGGGGGAGGAAGGCGCGCCCCACGACCTTGGTGCTGAGCACCTTGTCGTAGAAGCCCATCTGGCCGCGCCCGAGCCAGTCCATTGCCGCCTTGCGCAGCGGCTCCGGGATCTCGAGGGGCTCGTCGGCTTCCTTCTCGATCCGAGTATCCAGCGCGGTCGTAGTGCGGCCGCTGCGCAGTTCGCGCATCAGAGCCTCCGCGTCGCCAATGGTGTGGCAGTTCGTGAGGCGCTCGGCGTCGACGCTGCGCCCGGACTGCCCCTCGAGGGCCACCAAGAGCTCCAGCAGCATCAGGGAGTCAAAGCCCAGGTCCCCCCGCAAGCTCATATCCGTGCGGAGTTCCCCTTCCTTGCGCCGGGTGATGGTCGCCACGGCGACGCGAACCATGCGCGAGGCGGCGTCCAGCCCCGAGGCGTCGACGCCTTGAGGGGCCATCCGCGGCGGTCGCTCGGAGAGCGGCGCAACGCGGTCGAGGAGCCGCCTCAGTTCCCGACGCTTGACCTTGCGCGTCGCGGTGCGAGGCAGGGCGACGTCTAGGAGGGTCGTCACCTGAGGGCGCATCACCACGGGCAGGCCATTCAGCGCCCGCTCGAGGGACTGCCTTGCACGTGCGTGCCGCGCAGCGCGATCATGCTCCGGATCCTCCTCGGGCACTGCGACGCAGGCGATCCGCTCGCCTCCGCGCGGATCGTCCACGCCGAGAATCGCGTACTCCTCGATGTGTTCGATCTTCCCCAGCCGCGCCTCGACGTCGTCGGGGTACACGTTTTCACCACTCGACGTGACGATCGTGTCCTTGGCGCGACCGACGATGGTCAAGCGTCCCTGGCGATCCAGCTTGCCCAGGTCTCCAGTGTGCAGCCAACCATCCGAGTCGATGACCTGGGTCGTCGCGTCGTCATCGTCGGCGTAGCCGAGCATCACGCTGGGGCCACGGGCGAACACTTCCCCCACGCCCTCGGCGTTGGGCTCGTGGATCTGGATTTCTACGCCAGGAATTGGCTTTCCGACGTGCCCCGGCTTGGTCTTCGGGCCGCCTGGCGCCACCGTGAGTACCGGAGAGGCCTCGGTGAGCCCATAGCCCTCGGCGAGGTGGAGCCCCAAGCCACTGAACAGCTTGTGCGTGCTCTCGGGCAGCGCCGCGCCACCGCTGACCAGGTAGCGCAGATGTCCCCCGAGCGCCTCGTGTACGGGTCCGAAGAGCACCCGCCCCGTATCGAGGCCGAGGCTCTTACCCAGACTGCGGTTGACCTCCACAGCGACGTCGAAGACGCGTGAGGCGAGCGCGCCGCGCTCGGCCACCTTCGAGAGCATGCGGCGCTCGAGCATCTCCCACAGCGCCGGCACTCCGACCATGGCGGTGATCCGCCCCTCGTTGAGCCCTACCTCGAGGCGCTCGGCGTTGAGTTCGTCGAGGTAGACGATTCGGCAGCCGCGGCTGAGAGGTAGCAGCATGCCACAGGTGAGCTCGAAAGTGTGGTGCAGCGGGAGCACGCTGAGCACCCGATCCTTTTTACCGAGCGGAAATAGAGGGGCGAGGCTCGCCACCAGCGCGGTGAGGTTCTTGTGCGTCAGCATCACGCCCTTTGGCGAGCCCGTCGTGCCACTGGTGTAAATCAAGCAGGCGACGTCCTCGGGAGTCACGCGCCTGGCGTCGGCGGCCGCTCGTTGCTCCGGCTCGACCACGGCCTCGCGTGACATGCTCGACTCCAGCGCGTGAGCCCAGACGGGCAGTTCACCCGCGGCAGCGGCGTCCACGTAGTGTAGCCAGGACACGCTGTCGCCCAGCTCTGAAGCACAGCGCTCTCGCACCTCCAGATCGCCGATGAACAGTCGCGCACCGGAAGCGCGCTGGAGGTTTGCGGCGATCTGCGCCTCGACGTTCGCGTCGAGCGGCACCACCGTGGCGCCTGCCAACAAGATGCCGAAGAAGCTGATGGACCACGCGGGGTGGTTCGCACCGGCGAGCAGCACCCGATCCCCCTTCTTGATACCCAGGGCTTCCAGGCGCGCGGCGCACGCGAAGGCGCGATCGCGCCACTCGCGGAAGCTCAGTCGACTGAGGCCGTGCTCCTCGGTGCGCTGCAGCGCGACCGCGAGATCGTGGCGCTGCGCCATCTCGAGCAACAGCTCGGTGAGCGTCTCGTGGCGGCGCGGCGCCGGACGCTCCTTCTTGATGCGTTCGTCGATCAGCGGGAACACGTGCTTCTCGAGGCCCGGCATGTGGACCTCCATGAACCACTGCCGCCAGTCGATCTTCTCTGGCTCCCAGAACGTCAGCTCCTGCTCTTCCTGGGACAGGCGCGCGTACGCCGCGCGCGTGTTGTCGCAGCGGAAGATGTAGTGGTAGCGACAGACGAAGGGCAAGAACTGTCCGAGCACGCTGCCGACCTTCTCCTGCTGGTTCCCGAAGGAACCGACCACCTTGGCAAGCGGCTTGAGGATCGGCGCCGCGGGGCCGACGCCCGCGCGCTTCAACAAGCCAGAGAGCCCCTGGCTCGCTCTGCTCACTGCGGGAGGACCGTAGCTGTGGAACTGCTTCTCGGTGAGCAAGGCACCTTCGAAGTGCGCCTGGACGTAAGAGAGCAGCGGACCCCCGCGGCCCGTCTTCTGGTAGTACTTGCGCTTGTACAGGCCCGAGAGCTCGAAGAAGCGCCGCATGGTGCAGGGGTTGGTGTCGCTGGAGGCGTACTGGTAGACCAGCGGCGCCGTGCCCTCCAGCAGTTCCGCGAGGGAGAGCGTCATCGCTCCCGCGACCATGTCGCAGGGGATGAAGTCGAGATAGTTCTCCGAGCCCGGGATCTGCGTCTGCCCCTCGCGCAGGGAATAGATGAGCGGCGCCGAGGTGTTGATACCTTCTGCCCAGCCCTTGACGGGGAACTCGCAGCTCGACTCGATGATCGCGGGCCGCACGATGGTGAACTCGAGCCCCGAGTTGCAGATGATCTGCTCGCCGATGCTCTTCGTGTACGTGTACGTGTTGGACCAGCCCCAGAAGTTGGCTCGCTCGGTGCCCAGCTCGGCGAGCTGCGCCTCGATGAACTTGCGCCGCACTCGCTCGATCTCATCGCTCAGGGCTGGCCCGCGAGCTGGCTCGCCGCGCTTCTCCAGGTTCGATCGCGCTTCATCGAGGAAGCGACTCTGCCGGAACTTGTCATTCGCCCGATGGCGCGCCTGCTCGATCACGTCCAGGCACTCGGCGATCTCGCCCTCGGGATCCCAGTGAGCCTCCTCGAGCTGCCCCGCCTTCGGGAATGGCTTCAGGCGCGGATCGAGCTCCTCGATGAACCCCGTGCGATCGCCAGCGGTGAAGCAGGTCGAGGTGTGCATCAGCTTCGTCTGCTTGGCGCCCTGGAGATCCTTGACCAGCGCGATCAGGTTCTGAACCCCGAACGCGTTGACGTCCAGTGCCTGATCCAAGGGCGGGTCGAAGTCCACCACGCCCGCCGCGTTCACGACCGCGTCCACGCTACCGCGTAGTTCATCGCGTAGCGGCGCCGGCAAGCCACAGAACGGATATGCGACGTCCCCGGGGATGGGTACGATCTTGTCGCGCATGAAGGCTTCGTAGCCAGCGCCGTAGCGCTCTCGAAGTGGGGTCATCACCTCCGACGTGAGGATCTCGTCATCGAAGCGTTCCTGTGCGGTCTGGTGTTTGCGCTCGCGCACCACGAGATAGATGCGCTCGAGCTCCGGGAAGTGATGGAGCATCATCGCCCACCACACCTTGCCCAGGAAGCCCGTCCCACCGACGACGACGAGGCGTCGCCCGCGGAGCTGCTCGCGAATGCTGAGCGGCCCCTTGGGCGAAGGCTGCTCCGCGGACGCGTCGACGCTGGGTGCGACCTGCGTGCTCGCGGTCACCTCCAACCTGGACAGCCCGCCGTTCGGGCCGTGAACCCCGTTCTTGCCGCTCATCCGCCGCGCGCCCCACTACCGGGCACCGACACGTCGGCCATCAACATCGGCGCGACATGGAGGCACGCGATGTCCAGACTCCGGAGCTCCCCCCCGCGAGCCCGATACAGCGCCTCGTCCATCGTGGGCGCCGTCTCGTAGCCGAGGATCTGCGGGATGTACTCGTTGTCTGCGCCGACGACTATCACGCGCCCCAGGTGCTGACGTCCCGCTTCGCCCCAGTACCACATGTAGAACGGGTGCACGGGGTGGTAGGCGTGGCCGGTGCGGTACATCTGGATGAACGCCGGGTCCTGGGCGAACTTCTGTTCGTAGCGCTTGTGGAGCTCCACCGCATCTCGCGTTTCCGGGAGTAAACGATGGACGAAGTCGATGTACGGCGCGTGCTGCTCGTGGTCGAATTTGTCGGTGCAAGGATGAGTGATGATCAGCGTTCCGCCCTTCTTCACGAGCGGCGCATTGCGGTACAGGTTGAAGAGGTAGCCCTGAGCCATGACCTGCACCAGCAGCGGGTTCAGGAACGCGTGCACGTTGTAGGGACTGATGAAGGGCACGCCGCTCACCAGCACGTCCACCTGACCTTGAAAGGGCACGCAGTACTGCGCGAAGTTCTTCTCCAGGGTCTTCTTGTGCACCGCCTCGGTCTCTCCCGCGACGACGCTGATCACTCCATAGGGCGCCGGGAACTTGTCGAAGATGGCCTGGCGAGCGGGCTGCGGCAGACGCTTGAGCGTCGCGATCAGGCCCTTCTGCAGCATGCGCTCCTTGCCGGTCAGCTCGTCCTCGTTCTTCGCGAGGAAGTCGAGGTTCCGGTCGAACATGCGGTTGTTGAGCGCTGTCTCGATGGTGAAGACGTTCAGCTGCTGGTTCGTGATGCGGCCCATGCGCTCCACGCTGCTGGCGAGGGCGGAGGTCGCCGGATCCATGTAGGAGTGACAATCCCGCATGGTAAATGGATTGTGGTGAGCGCGCAGGCTCTTGTAGCCGCACAGTCCCACCGCGACCGACTTGTGACCGCCGTCCATCGGCACGAAGTTCACGTTTACGTAGATGACGAGATCGCTCTCCACCGCGCGCCGGTTGAGCTCCACCACTTCGCCCAGCTCCGTGGTGCCGATCTCGACCATGTTCTCCTGGTCCTCGGCGTCGTGATTGTAGAGCCGATCTGGCCAGTAGGCGTCGAAGATCCTGTCGCCGACGCAGTGACGGATCTCGTGAGCCTTCATGCGCCGATGCACCGCCGTCGCGATGATCATCTCGATGTCGTCCACGCCGTGATCCGCGAGCAAGTCGAGGACGACCGTCAGGATGCGCTCGCGCACGTCGGGGCGGCGCATGGGCGGCAGTGGCAACGAGATATCATCGATGGCGATCGTGACCTTCATGCCAGGGCGCAGCTTCGCGTAGAGCGGCTCGCTGTTCTCGGGATGGTTGATGGCGTAACGGATCGCCGCGTCGACGTCCTTCAGCCCCTCCATCGGCGGCTTCGGGTAGATCACCCGCGTCCCCGCGGGCAGGTCCACCTCGACCAGCGAATCGCCAGCAAACAACACACGCGGGGCGCTATCGCGCTCCAGGGTCACCACACAGGGATGGTTCATAGTTCTTCTCGACGTTAGGAGCGGGCCAGCTCGAAGCTGGGCCAGCTGTAGGCTTTGGCAAGCAAGCGCAGACGCGCGTCGGGGTTGACCGCCGCGGGATGCCCCACGACGCTCAGCATGGGCACGTCGGAGTAGCTATCGCTGTAGGCGTAGCACTCGTCCAGGTCATGTCCCTTCGCCCGCGCGTGCTCGCGGATCAGGCGCGCCTTCTCGGGGCCGGCCACAACGGGCTTGAGCAGCTTCCCGGTCGCGACGCCGTCCTTGATCTCCAGACGGTTGGCGATCACGTCCGTGGCGCCCAGGTGATCCCGGAGTCTTTCCAGGAGCAAATCCAACGCCACACTGATCAGGACCACGTCGCGCCCCACGTCCAGGCTGCGCTTCACGAGGTCCTTGGCGCCCGGGTACAGCGCACGCTTGAGGACCGTGTCGAACGCCTCGTCCGCCAGGATCATCAGGCGATCCTCGCTCATACCCTGGAACGAACTGAACAACAGCTCGTTGAAGGTGCGGCGGTCGACCATCTCGGCCAGGGCCATGCGCGGCGCGCCGAGCAGCGTTCGCCCCACGCGCATCGCCGTCTGCACCGGCGTGCCCTGGTTCAACAAGTAGAACAGGGTCGGATGCACCAGGTTCGTACTCACCAAGGTGCCATCGACATCGAAATAGCTCGCAGCCACGGGCCCTTCGCTCACCCAAGCCGGCCCTGGAGTCAAGCCTGCAGGCCCAGACATCAGGGGTTCGAACGACTGACCCGCCATCGCGCCACGACGCGACGCACAAACCGTGGGTCTTCGGTCAGAATTTGCGATGTATCCGCGCGTAACTGCTGACGCACCGCCCCCTGGAACCGGGTTTGGGGGTGAGCCGCGCCGAACCTACGCAGCAGCACGCCGTGAGGCTGCGGGGGCTCCCCGCAGCGCGCGGCGCCGTCGCAAGAGCCCCGCGAGGCCGAGGAGTGAGAGCGACCAACCCGCCGACTGATTGGTGCCGCCGCCGGCCGCGCGACATCCGCAGTCGAGCGGCGGCGCGAGTATCACCACCCTCACGCCAGCGTCGGGATACCCACCGCCCGAATCCGGCGCGCCAGCGGCCCCGCCTGAGAGCGCCGCGTCACCCGCGCCTGCGTCAGGGCCTCCTTCGCTCCCGCCGCTTGCGGGTCCAGCGTCCGGCGGAGCTGGTAGGCTCCCCCAACCTCCGCTGCCCGGGCCGCCACCTACATTTCCACCGGGTAAAGTGCCTGCGCCGGCGCTCGAGCCGCCGGCCCCGGACCCACCACCGGGCCCAGCGCCACCGAACGCCCCGCCACCGACGCCGGGCGTCCCTGCAGCCCCCGCGCCGGCCGCGCCTCCGCGACCGCCCCGCGGGTTGCTCGAACCAGCG
>JAGQIY010000820.1 GCA_020430865.1 Myxococcales bacterium | reverse complement strand
TGGGGCAGACCGGCAGCGCGACTGGGCCTCACCTGCATTTCATCTGCAAGTACAAGGGTGAGTACGTCGACGCGATGAAGAAGCTCAAGTTCGACGCGCTCGCAGTCCTACCGAGCTCCGAGCGCGCGGAGTTCGAGCAGTTCAAGCAGCCCTACGATGCCATGTTCGCCGAGATCAAGGCGCCTCCGGCGCTCGAGGAACCTCAGGCCGAAGCGGCTCCGGCATCCACCGATCACGGCAGCGACGAAGGCGAAGACCCGGGCGAGGACGAACCCTCTGCGGGGGGCTTGCCCGAGTCCGACGTGATGATCAAGCCGACGGCTGCTCCCGCGGCATCCGGGGGACAGCGGGGTGTCGACCTCTCCAACGCCGTGAACATGAGCGACGACGACCTGCTCAAGGCCCAGCCTGCAGTCGACGACGGTGAGGTCGAGTAGGCCCTCCGACGTGCGGCTAGCGCCAGGTCGCGCGCATGGTGCAGCGCGGGTTGCCGGCAGCCCGACAACCCAGCTCGACGATCTCCACTCGCGTATCCGGGCTGAACGAGAACACACCCTCGAGCCAGCCCTTCACGCTGAGGCAGTGCGCGCGATGTGGCAGCGGCATGTCCTCGATCGTGAGCTCCGTCTCGGTCTCGCGGTTGCTTTGCGCGACCACTCGCCCCGAGTCGTAGTGGCGGTGCCACAGCCCCGAGGCGATGTTCATGAACTGGTGGATGTCCATCCCGCGTTCGAACATCGACTTCCAGACCCCCGACGTGTGCTCCGCGGAGTAGCGCCCCATCTGCAAGATCAGCCCATGGTCGCCGCGGCCGAACAGGCGATCGATCAGGACGCAGAGCTCGATGAACAGGTCGAAGCTGATCCAGCCATCCGACGGATCGGCGACGGTCAGCACCTGCCGCAGTCGCTCCCCGGCGTGTTCGAGCAACCGCTCGTGACCCACCTGGCCGTAGCGCTCTTTCACGAACGCTTCGCGTACCCGCAGCGTCGAGATCTGCGCGCGACCGTGGAGAGCCCAGGAGCTCGAGCTTTGAGAAGGCGGCACTTCAAGCAGCTTAGCGGCACGTATGGTGCTCAGCGAGAGCACAAATCGGTCACATGTCCTGTCCAGCGCTCCCGGTGAGCCGCGCCAAGGCCGCCGACGCGCGCCGAGCATCGGCTCTTGGCAGGGCGGGGGGAGAGGGTTAGCTACCGTGCGTGGCTCGAAGTCTTCGCGGCGTCTGGCTCGGTCGGCGCGCCTACGGCGCCGTTCACGAGCTGCAACAGCAACTCCTCGCGGCGCGTCAACAGGGAAGGATCGACGACACCGTGCTGCTCCTGGAGCACGACCCGGTCATCACGCTGGGGCGCGGGGCCAAGCTGGAGCACGTCTTGCTCTCCAGGCCATTGCTCGAGGCGCGTGGGATCGAGCTGTGCGAGGTCGGTCGAGGTGGAGACGTGACGCTGCACGCCCCGGGACAGCTGGTTGGCTATCCGATCGTGAGTCTCGCCCCGGAGCGACAGGACGTGCGGCGCTACGTCCGCGATCTGACGGCCACGATGGGCAGCCTGGTCGAAGCGCACGGCATCGGCGCGGGCAGCATCCCGGACGCGCCCGAGTTCATCGGCCTGTGGGTGGATGCAGAGTCTCCGCAGCGCTGGCCAGGCGCAGAGCATGCGCGCCGCTTGCTCAAGATCGGGGCAATCGGCGTCCGCGTGTCGCGCTGGGTGACCATGCACGGCTTCGCGCTGAACCTCACGACCGACCTGAGTCTGTTTGGACTCATCGTGCCGTGCGGAATCACCAAGTACGGCGTTGCGTCGGTGGAGAGCCTCACTGGGAAGCGCGTCCCCGTGGACCTCGCCTCGAAGCAGGCGCTGGAGGCCCTGTGCGAGCGCCTGGAAGCCGACGGCCGCTGGGAAGACGCTTCCAGTGCGTCGTTGCCGGAGCTGAGGCGGGAACTCGGTGTCCAAGGCGCGGACGCAGCCAGCGTCGGCCCGCGTTGAGCGCCCGCGGCGTGGGTGACACGATCGTAACGGAAGTGTGTCAAATCGGTAACAAACGCCTTTCATTCCGCCAGGGTTGGTGCCACAAGCATGCCCGCAATGGCGGCAGCGGCGGACACCAAGCGCTCCCCGGCGAGTCGGGCTGCGGCCATCGACTCTCGGGTCGATGGCGATGCCGACGTTTCGACTGACGCGGCCGCTGCGTCCAGCGATCCCAAGCCGCTCCCTCGCCCCCAGGCCCCGCTCACTCGAGCGGAGGTGTTGCTGCGGGCCGTCTTCGGCGCGCTGTTGCTCTATCTCTTCCTGGTAGGCATCGGTGGGCTGAGCGATGGCTTCAAGGGCCTGGGCAAGCACGCCCTGGACTCGGTGTTCTCGGCCACCGAGAATCCAGCCGTTGGCCTGACCATCGGCATCCTCGCCACCACGCTGGTCCAGAGCTCGAGCGTGACCACCTCGATGGTCGTGGCGCTGGTAGCGGCACCGAACTCGCCGCTGCCGCTCGCGAACGCCATCCCGATCATCATGGGCGCCAACATCGGCACCACGGTGACCAACACACTCGTTTCCCTGGGGCACGCCGGAAGGAAGGACGAGTTTCGGCGCGCGTTCGCCGCCGCCACCTGTCACGACTTCTTCAACTTCATGGTCGTCTTCGTGCTCCTGCCTCTGGAGCTCGCGACGGGGTACCTGGAGAAGGTGAGCGGTCTCCTCGCCGGTTGGCTCCAGGGCGGCGGAGGTGCCAAGCCGCCGAACCCCCTCAAGAAGGCGGTTCACTTCGGGCTCCAGCCGCTTCACGACGGCATCGATTCACTGATCGGCAGCCCCAAGGGTGCCGCCGTGGCGTTGCTGGTGGTCAGCGCCGTGTTGATCTTCGTGTCGCTGTTCCTGCTGGTGAAGACGCTGCGTTCGCTCACGGGGACGCGTCTGCAGACCTACATCGCTCGAGCGCTCGATACGAACGCCTACGTGGGCATCATCGTCGGTGTGATCGTCACGGTGATGGTGCAGTCGAGTTCCATCACCACCAGCGTGATGGTGCCCCTCGCTGGCGCCGGAATCGTTACCGTGCGGCAAGTATTTCCGGTGACCCTGGGCGCCAACATCGGGACCACGATCACCGCGCTTCTGGCCTCCATGGCGCTCCCGCCCGAGACGGCGCAGCTCGGTATCCAGATCGGACTGGTGCACCTGCTCTTCAACCTGACCGGGTTGCTGATGGTCTATCCGCTGCGCTTCACTCGGGAGATCCCGGTGCGCGCGGCGGAGAAGCTGGCGAATCTGGCGGTGCGGAGTCGCCCCCTGGCGTTCGCCTATGTCGTCGTGTTGTTCTACGGTTTGCCAGCCGGCTTGATCTGGGTGACGCGAGGCTTCTGATGCTGAGGTGTTTGTGAGTGTGCTGAGGCAGCTCTTGAGTGTTTTTCGTGGCCCGAACTCCCTGGACGCGGCGACGGAGGACTTCTCGCAGATGCTCGAGCTCGCGCTGTCGATGGTCGTGCGCGCCAGCGACGACTTCTTTGGCGCTGGTCTGGCGCCGGCCGAGCGAACGCGCATCTACGAGCAGGACGTGCGGGTGAACCAGTACGAACGGCAGATCCGCAAGCTGGTCGTGGCTCACCTGAGTGGGGCCCGCTCGGCAGACGTGCCCTACGGGCTGCTGCTGATGAGCCTGGTCAAGGACGTCGAGCGGCTGGGCGACTATGCGAAGAACCTCGTCGAGGTGCCGGAGCTGCGCCGCGGGGAGTTTCCCGACGACGAGTACTACCGAGAGCTGCTGGAGATCAAAGCCAGCGTCGTCGACCTGGCGAAGGAGGTCGGCCCGGTCTACTCCCGCGGCGACACCGAGCGGGCCCATCAGCTCACCCTGCAGGGGCGGAGCGTGGCCAAGCGCTGCGATCAGCTCGTCGCGCGGGTGGCTCGTAGCGACTACAGCGCGAACCTGGCCATCGCGCTGACCTTGGGCGCACGCTTCTTCAAGCGCATCGAGGGACACCTGCTCAACGTCCTGAGTAGCGTGATCATGCCGCTACACAAGCTCGACTACTTCGACGAAGACGTGGCACCAAAGATCCGCTAGCCGCGGCGAACCCGGCGCGATCCTCGATTATTGCCGCAGGGATATGAGGCGGTTCCCGCGTGAGCTCGCCGCGCTCAAAGCCGCTGCTGGAGTCGCTTGGTGAGCCGGCCTATCGCCCGCGTGTGCAAGCGACTAGCCCAGCTCTTCGACAAGCCCAGCTCTGCGGCGACGTGATCGAAGCGTTCTCCTTCGAAGTAGTGCCGCTGAACCAAGGCGCGCTCTTGTTCCGGGAGCTCCTCGATGCCCTCCTGGATGAGCTGGAGGAGCTGCGCTCGCTCGAGCTGCTCGTCGGCGGGGGCGTCCAGTGACAGGTGGTCGGGGCCGTCCTCTCCAGGCACCGTCTGACTGACGATGCCGGCGGCCATGGCGGTCGCCATGTTCGCCAGGTGATCGTTCAACGCGCGTTCGGCGTCTGCCCGGGCGCTGCCTGGTGGTGTTCCACCTTGAAGGTCCTCGACCGCGCCTTCGCTGACGTGCCCGGCTGCCTCTAGCGCTCGCAGTCGCTCGTGCACCCGGCGGGGCAAGTGCGCCAAGCTGCGCAGCCCGTCGATGACAGAGCCTCGCACACGGTAGCTGGCGAAGGCACGAAAGGGGACGCCCCGCTCGGGATCATAGCGCCGCGCGGCGTCCA